>DATBEA010000190.1:0-5390 GCA_036276215.1 Usitatibacter sp. | reverse complement strand
GGCCGGGCGAGCGCGCCGCCGCGCGCGCCGCGTTGGGCCTACCAGCCGAGGCGCCCATCGTGGGCATCGTGGCCACGCTTCGCAGCTGGAAGGGCCACACGTACTTGCTGCAGGCATTCGCGACCATGCGCAACGCCGAAGCGATCCTCGTGATCGTGGGCGACGGCCCGCAGCGCGCGGCGCTCGAGGCTTTCGCCGCCGAGCGCGGGATCGCATCCCAGGTGCGCTTCGTGGGCGACCAGCCCGACGTCGTGCCGTGGATGCAGGCCTTCGACGTGTTCTGCCTGCCTTCGTACGCGAACGAGGGCGTTCCGCAGGCGCTGATGCAGGCGATGGCGTGCGGGCTTCCGGTGATCACGACCCCGGTGGGAAGCATCGACGAGATCGTCCAGGCCGGAGTGACCGGCGTCATGGTGCCCCCGCAGAACGAGGTGCGCCTGCGCGTGGAGCTCTCCAACCTGCTCACCGATGGTCCGCGGCGAAGGCTCCTTGCCGCCCATGCGCTCGTCGCCGCGCGCGAGCGCTTCGGTGCGCCGCTCATGGTCGATCGCATGCTGCGGGTCTTCACCGAGGCCGCACAGCTCCGTGGGTGAGCGTTTCAAGACGCGCGCGATGGTCGTTTCGCGCGCGCTCGCGCGAAGCCTCGTTCGCCGCCGCGGCGAAGGCGCCGTCCGGCGCATCCTCGTCGCGCACAATCTCCTGCTCGGCGACACGCTCATGCTCACGCCGCTGCTGGCGAAGCTGCGCGAGCGCCATGGCGATGCCGATATCACGCTCCTCGCCGCACCCTCCGCCGTTCCGCTCTACCAGCGCCGGCCCTACGGCGTGAGGGCGCTCGCATTCCGGCCCTCGGAATCGGCGACCGCACGCGCGCTGCTGGACGAAGCCCCCTACGACCTCGCGTACGTCATCGGCGACAACCGCTACAGCTGGCTCGCCGCCGCCATGGGCTCGGCCCACGTCGTCGCCCATTCGGGGGACTCGCCGTGGACGAAGGACATCTTCGTGGACGAGCAGCGCGAGTACTCCTCGCAGCCCACGGCGTGGGGCGACATGGTCGCGGCGCTCGCCGACGGGCCGCCTCCCGCGCCCTATGCGCGCGGGCAGTGGATGGCGCCCGATGCCCGGCCTTTCGAGCGCCCGCGCGCGCCTTATGCCGTCCTTCACGTGGGCGCGAGCACGGCGCTCAAGCAATGGCTGCCCGAGCGCTGGCACGAGCTCGCGCGCCATCTCGAGGCGCGCGGCCTCGGGGTCGCGTGGAGCGCGGGGCCGGGCGAGGAAGAGATCGTGGCGCGCTGCGATCCCGGCGGTCGCTATCCCTCGTACGCCGGGCGCCTGGACCTGGCGCAGCTCTGGCACCTGATCGAGGGCGCGAGACTGCTCGTCGCACCCGACACCGGCATCGCGCACCTGGGGCGCGTGGTCGTCACGCCGACGGTCGCGATCTTCGGCCCGGGCTCGGCGGCGCTCTGCGACAACGGCGATTTCTGGCGCGGGGCGCCATGGCGCGCGGTCACGGTGGCTCCCTTCGAGTGCCGCGACCAGCAGCTCCTCTTCCGCCGCCGCATCGAATGGGTCCGCCGCTGCACCCGCTCGACCTCGGAATGCGCCGAGCCACGCTGCATGCACGCGATCGGCATTGATGAAGTCGTCGCGGCGGCAAACTCCTTTTTTGGAGAGGAACTCTGATCACGGGGCAGGGTCTGGAATTATAATTCCTGAAATTTATGAACCACTTGCATCGTTTCCTCGCCCTCCTGGCTTGCGCCAGCCTCCCCGCGTTGGCCGTGCCGCCGTCGATCCATGGCGAGCCCGCGATCGTGCCCAAGGCCGCGCCCGCCGCGAAGTTGCGGCTCCAGGTATCGCCGCCCATCGTGAGCCTCGCGCCGGTCTCCGATGCGGAGCTCTTTCGCGTGCAGCAGGCCAATCGCACGCGGCAGAAGCGCGTGGCCATCGGCCTGGTTCGCGATGCCGACGTGGTGCGCAATCTTCCCGCCGCGCCTCTCGTCTGGCATTCGGTCGCCGGCGGCTACGCCGCGCAGGCCGCGGTGCGCTCGCCCGATGCGCGGGCGCTTCGCCTCGCCATCGACCTCACGGGTGTGCGCGAGGACATGACGATGGTGTTCTTCGGCTCGGATGCGCCGGCGCACCTCGAAGGTCCCGTGCGCGTGGGCGACGTGCTCGACCGCACCATGGCCTACTGGTCGCCCATCACGGACGGCGACACGCAGACGGTGGAGTTCTTCATGCCGGCGGGCGTCGATGCGGCCGAGGCGCCGAGGCTCGTGGGCGCGTCGCACCTCTACACGACGATCGCGAGCGGCCTCAAGGCAACGGGCCTCGGGCAGGCCGAAACATGCGAGATCGACGTGAAATGCTCGAGCCTCTTCTCCGATGCGGCGTTCGACAAGATGCGCAACTCCGTCGCGCGCATGGTCTTCAACAAGAACGGGACGACGTTCCTGTGCACGGGCCAGGTCCTGAACGACACCGACCCCAGCTCGCAGCTGCCATGGTTCATCTCCGGCAACCATTGCTTCGAGAACACGAGCCTTCCCCTCGCGTCGTCTTCGGAGATGCAGACCGTCGCGAGCAGCCTCACCACGCTGTGGTTCTTCGAGGCCGTGACGTGCTCGGTGCCTTCCGACCTCACCAATCCGCCGTCGGTGCAGGTCTCGGGCGGGGCGAAGTTCATCTACAACGACCCGGGCGACGACACGCTGCTGCTTCGCCTGAACGGGACGCCGCCGGCGGGATCGTTCTACGCGGGCTGGAACGCGGCTGCGATTCCCGTGGGCGCGCAGGTGGTGGTCGTGCACCACCCCGAGGGCGACGTGAAGAAGGTCGCGCAGGGCCACGTGATCGCGTATTCCGCGGCGCAGCCCGACCCGGTGGGCGGCGCGAGCACGCCGTTCAGCGAGGTCATGTATTTCAGCGGCACCACCGAGAAGGGCAGCAGCGGCAGCGGGCTCTTCACCTTCGACGGCACCGAGTACCAGCTTCGCGGGACGCTCTACGGCGGCGGCGCCGATTGCAGCGCGCTCTCGGCCACGGACTGGTATTCGCGCTTCGACCAGGCCTACCCGGCGCTCGCGCAGTACCTGAGCCCCGCGGGGACGAACGTGGACTACTCGGATCAATGGTTCAATCCCGCCGAATCGGGATGGGGCCTGAACATCGTCGAGCACGCCTCTCAGAACATCTTCGCCGTCTGGTTCGTATTCGACGCGAACGGCAAGCCCACCTGGTACACGCTGCCGGGGGGCGGATGGACAGGGCCCACCACCTTCGCGGGCACGCTCTTCGCGACCACGGGTCCGCCGGCGAGCGGCGCTTCCTTCAATGCCTCCGCCGTGAGGACTCGCGACGTAGGCAGCGCCACGATTTCCTTCACCGACGCCAGCCACGCCACGTTCTCGTACACGATCGACGGGGTCACGGGGCAAAAGTCGATCACCCGCCAGCCGTTCTAGACCTCGCGGGCGCGGTTCGGGTTAACCTCACCGCCGTGAAACCCACCCGGCTCTCGGCCGCCGTCGTCACTTACCGTTCGGACCTGGCTCTGCTCGAGCGGTCGCTGCGCTCGCTCGCGGTCGCGGTGGCGCGCGCCAGGGAAGGGGGCGCGGTTTCGGGTGCGACGCTCTACGTGGTGGACAACGGCAGCGACCCGGGCGCGGGGCTCCTGCAAGTGGCGACAGGCGCGTTCGGCGCGGCCGGTACGGTCGAGCTCGTCCAGGGCCAGGGCAATGTGGGCTATGGGCGAGCCAACAACCTCGTGTTGCCGCGGCTCGATTCGGACGTGCACCTGGTGATGAATCCCGACGTCGAGCTGGAGCCCGCCGCCCTCGGGGCCGCCATCGAGGCGCTCGAAGCCGACCCGAATCTCGGCGCCGTCGCGCCGCAGGTCCGCGGTCCCGGCGGGGAGAAGCAGTACCTCTGCAAGCGCTATCCCACGGTCTGGGTGCTCTTCCTGCGCGGCTTCGCGCCGCGCGCGCTCCGCGAGCGCAACGCCCAGGCCCTCGCGCGCTACGAGATGCGCGACCTTCCCGACGATCGCGTGTACTCGCCCGTGCCCCTCGCGAGCGGGTGCTTCATGCTCATGCGCACCGGGCTCTTCCGGCAGGTCGGCGGCTTCGACCCGCGCTTCTTCATGTACTTCGAGGACTACGACCTCAGCCTTCGCATGGGCCGCGAGGCGCCTTGGGGCTACGTTCCCGGGGCGCGCATCGTGCACCACGGCGGCGACGCATCGCGCAAGGGCGTGCGGCACGTAGCCTGGTTCCTGCGCTCCGCATGGCGCTTCTTCGCCACCCACGGCTGGAAATGGGGTCAGAGCCCTTTATCGCGTTAAAGGGGACAGAACAGGATCTGTCCCCTTTTAGCCGATAAAGGGCTCTGACCCCTTTACTGCACGCTCCAGGAAGTTTTCGAGGGCGCGGATGGGCTCGTCGCGCGAGAAGAGGGCGCCATGGCCGGCCTTCAGGCGTCTCGAGAGGTCTTCGCGGCGCGCGCGATCGGTTGCGATGGCGACGGCCGTGGCGACATAGGATGCCTCGTCGGCCACGACCAGCTCGTCCACGCCGCAGAGGTGCAGCATCGCGGCGCTCTGGCGCCCGCGCATGAAGCGCCCGGGCATCGTGACCAGCGGCAACCCCGAGGCGATCGCGTCGAGCGAGGTGTTTCCGCCCGACCAGTGCAGGGTGTCGAGCATCACGTCGCACCAGCCGTTCACGCCGAGGTATTCGCCGTGCGACATGTACGGCAGGAACACCACGCGCTCGTCCACCGCGAGGCCGTGCGGCGCGAATGCCGCCGAGAGGCGCCGGTGGAACGCGGTGTTGATCGCGTCGTAGTGCGCGGCGAAGACCACGAGGCGGCCGCGCGGGTCGGCTTCCAGGACCCTCGCGAAAAGCGCGTCGTTGTCGGGATGGATCTTGAAGATCGATTGCGGCACGAGGTAGAGATTCACGTCGTCGGGCAGGCCGAAGTCGGCGCGGCTCCCCTGGCCGGCTCCGGCCGGAACGGGATAGTGCGTGCCCAGCCCCGGAAGGAGCGCGAGCTTCTCGCGGTAGTGGCCCGGCGAATCTCCGGGCTCCATCGCTTCGCACGAGACGAAGTAATCGATCTGCGGCAGTCCCGTCGTGACCGGGTGGCCCCAGCCCGCGACCTGCACGGGCGCCAGGCGCAATGCGCCCAGCGGGAAGCTCTGGACGTGCATGCCCATCTCGGGATAGACGAGCGCATCGAGCTGGTCGTCCAGGATGTGCCGCGCGACCATGTCGAAGGACCGGCCGGGCAGGTGGCGGAAGACCGCCGCGGCGGCGGCCACGGCCCGCGTGTCGTCGGCGATCCAGTCGTTCGTGTAGTACACGTACGCCTCGAAGCGCTTC
>DATBEA010000189.1:0-10025 GCA_036276215.1 Usitatibacter sp. | reverse complement strand
CGCGAGCCCGCAAGGGTGCGATGGCCGTGGTCGCGAGCGGGAAAGCCGGTGCGGCGCCGCTCACCGGACCCAGCTCGCGGATCAAGCGGTTCACGATGCCGCGCGCGGGCCTTCCGGTGAAAAGGTTCGTAAGCGCCGTGTGGCGCGCACCTTCGCTTTTCAGCGCCGCGCGATGGATCGCGCTCGTGGTCGCCTCGGGACAGAGCAGGTACGCGGTGCCCACCTGCACGACGGCCGCTCCCAGCGCCAGCGCCGCGCGCACCCCCTCGGCATCGGCGATGCCTCCGGCCGCGATCACCGGGACCTTCACGTGCCGCATCACCTGCGGCAGCAGCGAGAAAAGGCCCACCTGGGTCGTGAGGTCGCTCGAGAGGAAGATGCCCCGATGGCCGCCCGCCTCCAGCCCCTGCGCGATGATGGCGTCGGCGCCGTGCGCCTCGAGCCATGCCGCCTCTTCCACCGTCGTCGCGCTTGCGAAGACTTTCGATCCCCACGATTTCACGCGCGCGACGAGGCTCGCCTCGGGCAATCCGAAATGGAAGCTCACCACGCGGGGCGCATAGGGTTCGAGGATCGCGGCCGCCTCCGCGGTGAAGGGATTGCGACCCGGCCCCGCGGGTATCGACGCCGCATCGATGCCGAGCTCGCCGTAGTAGGGAGCGAGCGCCGCGCGCCACGCTGCTTCGTGCGCCGCATCCGGGCGCGGCGGCACGTGGCAGAAGAAATTCACGTTGTACGGCCTGGACGTGCCCGCGCGCACCGTCTCGAGCTCCTTCTTCATGGCCTCGGGGCCCAGCAGCGCGCAGGGCAGCGACCCCAACCCCCCCGCGTTGCTCACCGCGATCGCGAGCGCGGAATCCTGGACGCCCGCCATGGGCGCCTGGACGATGGGAAGCTCGATGCCGAGCCACTGGCGAAAAGCGGTGCGGGAATCCATGGCGGATGTGCGAATCGGCTTGCTCCACGGGATGCTAACCGAATAATGTGCCGCGATGAACACGCGATCGAGCCTTCCGCGCGGGGTCTGGGTGCTGGGCTTCGTGAGCCTCGCGATGGACACCTCGTCGGAGATGATCCACGCGCTGCTGCCGCTCTACCTCACCGCCTCCCTGGGCGCGAGCGTGCTCGTGGTGGGCCTGATCGAGGGGATGGCCGAGTCGGCGACCCTCATCGTGAAGGTGTTCTCCGGCGTGATCTCCGATCGCCTGGGCAGCCGCAAGGGGCTGGTGGCGCTCGGATACGGCCTCGCGGCGGCTTCGAAGCCCTTCTTCGCGATCGCCACGGGGCCAAGCCTCGTGTTCGGCGCGCGGCTCGTCGATCGCGTGGCCAAGGGAATCCGCGGCGCCCCACGCGATGCGCTCATCGCCGACCTGGTGCCGCCGGAAAGGCGCGGCGCCGCGTTCGGCCTGCGGCAATCGCTGGACAGCGTGGGCGCCTTCGCGGGCCCGGGGATCGCCATCGCGCTCATGCTGGCATGGCACGACGACATCCGCGCCGTGTTCTGGGTCGCGGTCATACCCGGCGCGATCTCGTTCCTGCTCGCGGCTTTCGGCGTGCAGGAGCCGCGGAAGGCACCCCCCGCCGCGGAGCCGGGAGAACGCGATGCGATCCGCCTCACGGCGAAAACGTTGCGCGCGCTGGGCGGGGCCTTCTGGGCCGTGACCGCGGCCGGCGCCGTGCTCACGACCGCGCGCTTCAGCGAGGCCTTCCTCATCCTGCGCGGCTCAGGCACCGGGCTCGAGGCGGCTTTCGTGCCGCTCGTGCTCGTCGTGATGAACGGGGTCTACGCCGCCGCTTCCTATCCCGTGGGCCTGCTCGCCGATCGCGTGTCGAGCCGCGCGCTGCTCATCGGCGGCACGCTCTTCCTCGCGGCGGCCGATGCGGTGCTCGCCACCTCGGCGGGACCCGCCGGCTTCTGGGCGGGCGTGGTCCTCTGGGGACTGCACATGGGCTTCACCCAGGGCCTGCTCGCGGCCATGGTCGCGCGCGCCTCGCCGGCGCCGCTGCGCGGCACCGCTTTCGGCGTCTTCGGGCTGGCGAGCGGGATCGCCACGCTTGCCGCCAGCGCGATCGCCGGGGCGCTCTGGGAGCTTTCCGGGCCCGCGGCGACGTTCTGGACCGGCGCGGTGCTCGCGGGGATGGCGGCGATCCTCGCTGCGGGGCTGCTGCGGCGGGCCTGATTACGGCTGAAATCCGGGAGCGAGCGCAAATGTGCGGCGTTGCACAGTGCTATCGGGCCCGGGGGCGGACACTGCGTTGCATCAGCCCAGGAGAACAACGATGACCAACGCCCGAATCGACCGCATGCTGCGCGAGCTTCACTCCGAGCCCCCGGTGCAATTCTTCCAGAGCCTCTTCGGCCTCATGGGCCTGGGCGAGCCGCGCGATGAAGCGGCATGCGCCCCTTCGCTCGCCGCCACCGCCGCCTCGATCGCCTAGAGCCCGATCCGCATTCAACGGCGCCAGGGCGGCGCCGTCCCGGTCTCGATCCCGTACTTGCGGGCCGCCTCGGCGGCCCGCGTGTCGTTCAGGGCCCGCAACGCCGCGTGCGCCACGGCGAATCGATCCACCTCGAAGAAGCGCCGCAGGTTGGCCCGCGTGTCGCTGCGGCCGAATCCGTCGGTGCCCAGCGCCACGTAGGGATCCGCGATCCAGGGGCGGATGAGGTCGGGCAAGGCGGAAACGTAATCCGTGGCGGCGACCACCGGCATGCCGTTACGCGGCAACTGGGTTTCGATCCAGGAGGCAGAAACGCGAGACGTAAGACGCGAGGCCCGGGATGTTTCCATCCCGTCGCGGCGCAGCTCGGTGAAGCTCGTCACCGAAAAGACCTCCGCACCCACGCCCCAATCGTTCTCGAGCAGGTCTGCCGCGGCAATGACCTCGTTCAGGATGGTTCCGGAGCCCAGGAGCCTCGCTCGCGTCTCGCGTCCCGCGTCCCGCGCCTTGTACATGCCTTTGAGGATTCCCTCGCGCGTACCCTGCGGCATGGACGGCATCGCGTAGTTCTCGTTCATGAGCGTGACGTAGTAGAAGACATCCTCCTGGTTCGCGAGCATGCGCCGCATGCCGTCTTCCAGGATCACCGCGAGCTCGTATGCGAAGGCCGGGTCGTAGGCCACGCAGTTGGGCACCGTCGAGGCGATGAGGTGGCTCGTGCCGTCCTCGTGCTGCAGGCCCTCGCCCGAGAGCGTCGTGCGCCCGGCCGTGGCGCCCAGGAGGAAGCCGCGCGAGCGGGAGTCGGCCGCGGCCCAGATCTCGTCGCCCACGCGCTGGAACCCGAACATCGAGTAGTAGATGTACATCGGGAGCATGGGGATGCCGTGGGCCGAATAGCTCGTCGCCGCCGCCACCCACGATGCGAGGGCGCCCGCCTCGTTGATGCCCTCCTCGAGGATCTGCCCGTCGGTCGCTTCCCTGTAGTACGAGAGCTGGCTCGCGTCCTCGGGCTCGTAGAGCTGGCCGATGGGCGAGTAGATGCCGATCTGCCGGAAGAGGTCCGCCATGCCGAAGGTGCGCGCCTCGTCGGCGATGATGGGCACGATGCGCTTGCCCAGCACCGCGTCCTTGAGGAGCGCCCCCACCATGCGCACGTAGGCGACCGTCGTGGACATCTCCTTGCCGTTGGCTTCCAGCGCGAACTTCGCGAAGGCGCTCGCGGCGGGCGTGGGAAGCGATTCCGAGCGCGGGGTGCGCGAAGGAAGATAGCCGCCGAGCTTCTCGCGGCGCGCGTGCAAATAGGCCATCTCGGGCGATTCGCGCGGCGGGCGAACGTACTCGCACGCCTCGCACTGCGCATCGGCGAGCGGCAGCGCGAAGCGCTCGCGGAAGGCGAGGAGCTGCTCGGTGTCGAGCTTCTTCTGCTGGTGCGTGGTCATGCGCCCCTGCCCCGCCGTGCCCATGCCGTAGCCCTTCTTGGTCTTGGCGAGGATCACGGTGGGCTGCCCGGCGTGGCGCGACGCGTGCCAGTACGCCGCGAAGATCTTCACCGGGTCGTGCCCGCCGCGGCGCAGGCGATCGATGTCGTCGTCCGAGAGGTGCGCCACGAGCTGCTGGAGCTCCGGGTACTTGTTGAAGAAGTGCTCGCGGTTGAAGGCCCCGCCGGTCGCCGCGTACGTCTGGAACTCGCCGTCCACGGTCTCGAGGAAGCGCTTCTCGAGCCATTGGTGCGTGTCGCGCGCGAAGAGCGGATCCCAGTCGCTGCTCCAGAGGAGCTTCACCACGTTCCAGCCCGCGCCGGCGAAGAGGCCTTCCAGCTCCTGCACGATGGAGCCGTTGCCGCGCACGGGCCCGTCGAGGCGCTGCAGGTTGCAGTTCACCACCAGCACGAGGTTGTCGAGCCGTTCGCGCGCGGCGATGGCCAAGCCCGCGAGCGCCTCGGGCTCGTCCATCTCGCCGTCGCCCACGAAGGCCCACACCTTGCGCGCCGAGGTCTCGGCGATGCCGCGCTGCTCGAGGTAGCGCATGAAGCGCGCCTGGTAGATCGCGAAGAGCGGCCCCAGCCCCATGGATCCCGTCGGGTACTGCCAGAAGTTCGGCATGAGCCACGGATGCGGATAGGACGAAAGGCCCTTCCCCCCGGTCTCGCGGCGGTAATGGTCGAGGTTCTCCTCGGTAAGCCGACCCTCGAGGAATGCGCGCGCGTAGACGCCGGGCGCGGAGTGCGGCTGGAAGTACACGAGGTCCCCATCGGCGCCCGCGCGGAAGAAATGGTTGAAGGCCACCTCGAAGAGGTCGGCGGCCGAGGCGTAGCTCGCGATGTGCCCGCCCAGCTCGCCGCTCGCGCGGTTGGCGCGCACGACCATCGCGAGCGCGTTCCATCGCACCAGCGCCGAGATGCGCGCCTCGATGTCGAGGTTGCCCTGGTAAGGCGGCTGCTCGGCGAGCGGGATCGTGTTCACGTACGGCGTGGCGAGCACCTGCGGCAGCGGCACGCGGCGCGTGCGCGCGTGCTGCAACAGGCGGCGCAGGAGAAACGTCGCGCGCTCCGATCCTTCAGCCGCGATCAGCGCATCGAGCGCCTCGATCCACTCGCGAGTCTCGAGGGGATCGCTGTCGGGGTCGTGCGGGTCGCCGATCGCGCGGGGAATGGAAGGGTCCATCGGAAAAGATAGGGTACCCTAAGGCTGGCGAAACCAGCCCCGGAGAATAGAGACGTGAGCGCAAGGATTTTCGTACTCGCGGTATCGGTATTGGTCGCCGGGTGCGCGGCGCAAGAGGCGCGCAAATCGGCGCTCGACGACGTGCAGACCATCGTCGTGATCTACGCCGAGAACCACAGCTTCGACAACATGTACGGCATGTTCCCCGGGGCCAACGGGGTGGCGAACGCGCCCGCGAGTTCCACGCAGCAGCGCGACCACGACGGCTCGGTGCTCGCGGCGCTTCCCCCCGTCTGGAAGGGCGGCAAGGCGGATCCCGCTTATCCGAGCGCATTTCCCAACGGCCCGTTCCGCATCGACGCGCCGCCCGTCGACCACCCCCTCGACCAGCTCACGCCCGGGCCGATACACCTCTACTACCAGAACATCGAGCAGATCGACGGCGGACGCAACGACAAGTTCGTCGCGATGACGAACGTGGGCGCATGGGTGATGGGCTACTACGACGGCTCGCCGCAGAAGGTCTGGCAGTGGGCGAAGCGCTACACCCTCGCCGACAACTACTTCATGGGCGCATTCGGCGGCTCGTTCCTCAACCATCAATGGCTGATCTGCGCCTGCACGCCGGTCTGGAAGGACGCGCCCGCGTCGATCCGCGCGCAGCTCGACGACAACGGGCGCCTCAAGCGCAAGCCCGGCTCGCCCGCCTCGGCGATGCAAGGGCCGGCGCAGCTCTACGACGGCCAGGTCACGCCCGACGGCTATGCGGTGAACACTTCCCAGCCGCCCTATCAGCCCAGTGGAATTCCGCCGGCCTCGCCCCAGCGCCTCGACTATGCGGATCCCTCCAAGCACCCCGTGCCGCCGCAGACCGCGACGACCATCGGCGACACGCTCTCGGCGAAGAACGTGAGCTGGGCGTGGTACGGCGGGGCATGGAACCAGGCGCTCGCCGACGGGCGCAGGCCCGCGAGCGAGAAGCGCGCGGTGATCTACACGCGCGGCCCGGCGAGCCCCAACTTCCAGCCGCACCACCAGCCGTTCAACTATTTCGCGCGTTACGCGCCGGGCACGCCGGCGCGCGCGGAGCACCTGAAGGACGGCGGCGATTTCCTCGCGGCGATCGAGGGCGGCACGCTGCCCCAGGTTTCCTTCTACAAGCCGCCGGGCATGCTCACCCAGCACCCCAGCTACACGGACATCAAGAGCGGGGACATCCACATCGACGACGTGCTCTCGAGACTCGAGAAGAGCCCGCAGTGGCCGCACATGATGGTGATCGTCACCTATGACGAGAACGGGGGATATTGGGACCACGTGCCCCCGCCCTCGGGCGATGGATGGGGCGATCGCTGGGGGCCCGCCACGCGCGTGCCGGCGATCATCGTGTCCCCGCTCGCGAAGCACGGCTTCGTCGACCACACCTCGTACGACACGACCTCCATCCTCAAGCTCATCACGCGGCGCTTCGGGCTGGAGCCGCTTCCCGGCGTGCGGCCGAACGCCGGCGACCTCACGGGCGCACTCGAAGCGCGCTGATGCTCGGCCTGGTCGGCGCGCTGGGCGTCGCGCAGATCATCTCGTGGGGAAGCCTGTACTACGCGATCGGCGTCCTGGGCGCGCCCATGCGCGCCGAGCTGGGCGTAAGCGAGCTCTTCGTCTTCGGCTCGTATACCGCGGGGCTTCTCGTGTGCGGAGCGCTTGCGCCGGCCGCGGGACGTGCCATCGACCGGCTCGGCGGCAGAAAGGTGCTTTCCGCCGGATCGCTCTTGGGTGCCTGCTCGATGTTGGTGCTCGCGTTCGCCAACGGTCCGATCGTCGTGATCGCCGGCTGGGCCATCGCGGGCGCATCGATGGCCGCGACGCTCTACGACCCGGCGTTCGCCACGCTCTCGCAGCACACCGGCGAGCGCTATCGCCGCGCGGTGACCATCCTCACGCTGCTGGGGGGCTTCGCCTCCACGGCCTTCTGGCCGCTTTCCCACGTGCTGCTCGAAGCGTTCGGATGGCGCGAGGCCTTCGGCATCTATGCGGCGCTCCATCTCCTGGTGTGCCTGCCGATCCACGCCTTCGTGATCCCGAGGCGGCCGGCGTTGCGCGTAAGCGCTTCGAACGCGCCCGCGGAACGCTCGCCCGCGTTTTCGCGTCCCGGCCTCGCCTGGCTCAACACGAGCTTCGCGATTTCCAATTTCGTCGTGGGCGTGGTCGCCGTGCACATGGTCGGATTGCTCACGGGCGCGGGCCTCACCGACGCCCAGGCGATCGCGATCTCGGTGCTGATGGGGCCGATGCAGGTGGCGGGAAGGATCGTCGAGATGACGTTCCTGCGGCGCGTGAAAGCCACGCGCGTGGGCGTGTTCGCCTTCGCGTTCATCATCGCGTCGCTGGTGGCGCTCGCTTGCGTGTCGGGCATGGGCGCGCTTCCGATGCTCTTCGTGATGGCGTACGGCGCCGGCAACGGCGTCCTCACGATCGTGCGGGGCGCGGCGCCCGCGGAGATCTACGGCGCCACCGGCCTGGGCGAGCTGCTGGGGCACCTGGCGCGCACGTCCTCCTACGCTCGCGCGCTGGGCCCGGCCGCCTACTCCGGAATGCTCGCGCTGGGCCTGGGCGAGCGCGCCTCGATGTCGCTCCTGGCCGTGCTGCTCGCCGGCGGCCTCGCGTGCTACCAGCTCGCTACGCGCGGCACGCCTCGCACGCAAGCCGGGTAGTGACGTGATCTTCGACCTGGCCGTTGCGCTCGTCGCGGTCCTCGCCGGTGTCGTGGCGGCCGTGAGCGGCTTCGGGATCGGCAGCCTGCTCACGCCCGCGTTCGCGCTGCAGTTCGGAACCAAGGCCGCGGTCGCCGCGGTTGCGATACCGCACCTCGCGGGCACGCTGCAGCGCTACTGGATCCTTCGGCGCCACGTCGATCGCCGCGTGCTGCTCGCCTTCGGGCTCACGAGCGCGGCCGGGGGACTTGCCGGAGCGCTCGCGCACGCATGGCTTTCCAGCCGCGGGCTGGCCGTGGTCTTCGGCGTGCTCCTGATCCTCGCCGCCACCGCCGAGGCCACGGGCTGGATGGCGAAGGTGCGGTGGGGCCGGCGCGCGGCGTGGATCGCGGGCGCCCTCTCCGGGGCATTCGGCGGCCTCGTCGGCAACCAGGGAAGCATCCGCAGCGCCGCGATGCTGGGCTTCGACGTGCCCAAGGAATCGTTCGTGGCCACCGCGACCGCCATCGGCCTCTTCGTGGATGCGGCACGCTTGCCGGTCTACCTCGCGACCCAATGGCAGGACATCGTGGATCAATGGCCGCTCGTGGCCTGCGCGACCGCGGGCGTCTGCATCGGGACCGCGATCGGCTCACGAGTTCTGGAGCGCATCCCGCGCAATGTCTTCCGCCGGATCGTCGCGCTGCTGCTTTTCGCGTTGGGCATCTACATGCTCGCCGCCGGCGGAAAGGAGCCCTGAAGGCGCCCGACGCCCCTGTCACCGGACTGTCATACCCCGTCGCCATAATCCCAACGGTTAAATGACAGACGGAGAATCCATGCGCATTGCCCGCATCTGCGCCGGCGCGCTCGCCGCCGCGACCCTGACCGCCACGTCCGCCTTCGCCACCGACATCACCGGCGCCGGCGCGACGTTCCCCTACCCCATTTACGCCAAATGGGCCGACACGTACAAGAAGAACACCGGCACCGGGATGAACTACCAGTCCATCGGCTCCGGCGGCGGCATCAAGCAGATCACCGCCAAGACCGTCGATTTCGGCGCCTCCGACATGCCCCTCAAGCCCGAGGACCTGGAGAAGGAAGGCCTCACGCAGTTCCCGACCGTCATCGGCGGCGACGTCCCCGTCGTGAACGTCCCGGGCATGAAGCCCGGCCAGCTGCGCCTCACGGGCCCCGTGCTCGCCGATATCTACCTGGGCAAGGTCGCCAAGTGGAACGATCCCGAGATCGCCAAGCTCAATTCCGGCGCGAGCCTGCCGGACCAGGCGATCACCGTCGTGCACCGCTCCGACGGATCGGGCACCACGTTCATCTGGGTGAACTACCTTTCGAAGGTGAGCCCGGAGTGGAAGGGCAAGGTGGGCGAAGGCACGTCCGTGAACTGGCCCACGGGAGTGGGCGGCAAGGGCAATGAAGGCGTCGCCTCCTACGTCCAGCGCATCGCGGGCTCCATCGGCTACGTCGAGTACGCGTACGCCCTGCAGAACAAGATGACGACGGTTGCCGTGCAGAACCGCGACGGCGAATTCGTCCAGGGCAACGCCGAGGCGTTCAAGGCGGCCGCGGGCAACGCGGACTGGGGCAAGGCCCCCGGCTTCTACCTGATCCTCACCGACCAGCCGGGCAAGGGCGCATGGCCCATCAGCGGCGCCACGTTCATCCTCATGCACAAGAAGCAGGACAAGCCCGGGAACGCGAAGGAAGTGCTCAAGTTCTTCGACTGGGCCTATGGCCCCGATGGCGACAAGCTCGCGTCCAGCCTCGACTACGTGCCGCTGCCGGACAGCGTCGTCTCGCAGATCCGCAGCTCCTGGAAAAGCAACATCAGGGACGAGTCCGGAAAGTCGGTCTATTGATCCGGACGCCGCGGTGAGCGACGGGCCTCGCCGATGAGCGCAGTGGTTCATAATGTGACCGCCGCGACCGCGGATTTTCCGCGGGTCGCGGTCCGTCATCGACCCGACCCCCCGGTGCTCCGCAATAACGCCCTGATGGACGTGTTGTTCCGCAACCTCACGCGGTTCTTCGCGTTCGTGGTGTTCAGCCTGCTCGCCGCGATCCTGGTGTCGCTGTTCATCGGCGGCGCCAGGTCGATCGGCCACTTCGGCGTGGGCTTCCTCTTCAGTGCCGAGTGGGACCCGGTCAAGGAGAACTTCGGCGCGCTCGTGCCCATCGTCGGCACGCTCGTCACTTCCGCGATCGCGCTCGG
>DATBEA010000188.1:0-3133 GCA_036276215.1 Usitatibacter sp. | reverse complement strand
TGTGGTGGTGCGAGAGGAGCGTCTTCACCGAGGTGATGGTCGCGCCGTCGGTGGAGAGCGTGATGAGGATCACGCGCCCCGGGGTGGTCAGGTTCTGCACGCCCACGAGCTGGCCGTGCCATTCGTACAATCCGTCGATGGCCGAGACGTTCTCGCGCGTCGCGTTGGCCACGCGCTTCACGCCGCCCTTGACGAGGTCGACCACCGCGAGGCCCGTCGTGTGCGCCACGTAAAGGCGCGTCGCGTCGGGCGATGCGGCGAGGCCGTTGCTGCCGCGCAGCTCGTCGGGCGCGACCAGCGCGCGGGGAGGAGCCTTCTCGCTCACCTCGTACACGGCGCCGCTCCCCGAGTCCGTGGTGAACACTCGACCGCCCGGGGCGACCGCCACGTCGTTCAGGCCCACCGCGCCGGGCACGTCCATCCTGCGCAATAGCTTCCCGGAGTCCAGGTCGAACGCGAAGACCGAGTTGCGCCGATCCTTGCGTCCCTCGATCGTGAGGGCGCTCGTGCTCACGGCATAGAGCACGCGGCGCGGCGAATCGGCGGCGATGCCCAGGACCGAATCGATGCCCGCGCCTGGAACCGTGAAATCGCCGACGGCGCCGTCGCTCGAGATGCGCACGATCTTCTTCTCGGCGATGCTGCCCACGAAAAAGCTCTGCGAGGGCGCGTCGTACGCCATGCCTTCGGGGATGAGGCCGCGATCTTCGAGCTGCACCTGGGCGGGCGCGTAGTCCAGCCGCGGCAGCTTCGCCTCGAGGCGCGCGCGCTCGGCCTGGAAGCCCGGGTCGTCCCAGACCTTCTCGAAGCCGAGCTGCTTCGCCGGCAGGAATCCGTCGCCCAGCGCTTCCACCTTCACGAGCGCCGCGGTCGCGGCCTTCGCGTCGCCCTTCGCGGCTTCGACGCGGGCGAGGAAGAAATAGAGCGTGGGGTCGTCGGGGCGCTGCTTGAGCGCCGCCTCGATGGAGGCGCGTGCGCGCGCCATCGCGTCGCCTTCCTGGGCCGCGGCAGGCAGGCAAGCCGCGAGAAGGAAAGCAAGGACGGCGAGGCGCATCAACGCATTATCGCGCGAGGCGCCCCACCGACCCGTAACAAATTGCTGCGAGCCCTAGGCGCCCGGGCGCGGCCTCACGCCGTAGTCACGCCCTCCGACCAAGTGCGGGGAGCTCACCGGGTCGAAGTCGGCCCATTCGCCATCGATCCACGTTCCTTCGGCGGTTTCGACCTGGCGCGCGCCGCTCTGCTCGAAGATGCCCACGATATCGTCGCGAGCGAGGCCGGTGCGATCGACGTTCACCGCGACGAGCGTCTCGGCGGGGCGCACATCGTCGTGGCCCGCGGGACGTTCCTTGTCGATCTCCTTCAGGCTTCCCCAGAGCGAGCCCGTGTAGGCACCCACGCCGGCGCCCGCGAGCAGGCCCGCGGGGCCGAGGAAGGGTGTGGCCGCCGCGCCCGCCGCGAGGCCCACGGCCGCGCCGATCGCCGCGCCCTTGCCCGCGCCGCCCGAGGCTTTCTTCGCCCCGGGCGATGCGTCGCGATCGCCGCCGGCCGGCAGGGCGTTGTGCTCCCCTGCCGGGTTGATGCGGAACCTGCAAAGGTCGTCCCGCGACACGCCGGCTTCTTCAAGCCTGCGCACCGCGGCTTCCGCATCGGCCAAGACATCGAACCCACCGGCGATGATCGTGCTCATTTGTCCTCCTCGTGCAGGTTTGTCAGAACCTCACCTGCAGGCCCGCCGAGACGAGGTCCACGTCGTGCGAGCCGTTGGCGAAGTCCAGGTTGTAGCGATCCCAGTCCAGCCGAACTTGGACAGTCGGCGTGATGCCGAGTGCCGCGCCCAGGCCGTAGGTATAGCCCCACCCCGTCTTCTTGCCCGTGTGGAAGAGGCTCGAAGGCTCGGCGTCCACGTCGGTCTGGCTGTACGTTCCGCCGCCCTTCGCGAACACGCGGAAGCGATCGCCGATGGGCACGCCCGCGGTGAGGGAGAGGTTGCCGGCCCACGCCTTGGTGTCGCCGCCGCCCGCGTTGATCTTGCCGAAATCGGTGTAGCCGGCCTCGAGGCCCCACACGTCGTTCCAGGTTCCGCCGCCGAAGACCTTCCAGCCCGTGTCGTGCTTCTCGCAGTCGAAGAGGTCGGAGCAGTCCGTGCGGAAATCCGAGCGCCCGGCGCTCGCCCCGACATAACCCCAGAAGTCCTTGTTCATCGGGGCGGTCCATTGCGCGAATGCGCTGCCGCACGTCGCCATGCCGAGCACCGCTGCGCCGATCGCCAATTGCTTGTTCATGTTGCCGTCTCCTTTGGTGTTGCCACGCTGCAGTCGAGCGTAGAGCTACCGTAGGAGGTGTCCGGCACGCGCGAGGTTTCGTGGCCTAGTTCTATCGGCCCAAAAGCTCCGCGACGGGTTTCCAGTCCTCGTTGGCGTCGGCGATGACCTTGACTACTCCCAGGAGCGGGATCGCGAGGAGGATTCCCCAGAAGCCCCACAGCCAGCCGAAGAAGAGCAGCCCGATGAAAGTGGCTGTCGTATTCATGCGGGTCTGGCGGCCGGCGAGCCAGGTCGCGAACACCATCCCCACGACGGTGGCGATGAGGATCGAGGAGCCCGAGACCGCGAAAGCACGCCCCCAGTCGCCGAACTGGACGAAGCCGGCCACGAGGCTGCCGAAGGCGATGATCGCGGGGCCGAAATACGGCGCCGTGTGCAGGATCGCGGCGACCACGCCCCAGAGTCCCGAGTACTTCACGCCCAGCGCCCAGAAGGAGAGCCACGTGCCCGCGCCCACGAGCACGTTGGCGACGAGCATCACCAGCAGGTACCTGCGGATCTGGTCGTCGATCCCGTCGAGCACCTGCGCGGTGAAGCGCTTCTTGTTGTGCTCGGCCGCGATGCCGAGGAGCTTCTTCTTGAAGAGGTCGCCCGAGGCGAGCATGAAGAACACGAGGAAGAAGACCACCATCACCTGGCTCGCGGCGGCGGAAAGCCCCTTCGCGCCGGTACCGATCACCTGCCAGAGCGTGACCTGGGAAGCCGAGTTCTGCGAGGGCTGTGCCTGCTGCGCGGGCGAAGACGTGGTCTTTCCCGTCTGCGCGACGTTCTCGAGCTCGACGGCGGATTTCTTGACCTCCGTGATG
>DATBEA010000187.1:0-5243 GCA_036276215.1 Usitatibacter sp. | reverse complement strand
CGCTTCGCGGCCCTGCGCGGCGGCCTCGTCGGCACGGGCGCGCTCCTCGAGGCTGCGCAGCTTCTCCCGCTCGGCGCCGGCCCGCTCCTGGGCCAGGGCGGCGGCCTCGCGGTCGATCTCCTCGCGCTCGGCCGCGACGCGGGAGGCCGCGGCGGCCTCCTCGGCGGCGGCCTGGGCCTTCGTGGCGGCCTCGATCTCGGCGGCGGAGCGCTCGCGGGCGGCGTCGATGGCACGCGCCTCGGCCTGCATCCTCGCCCGCTCGGCCTGAAGTGCCTTTTCCTCGGCCTGGGCGCGCCGGCGGGCCTGGGCGAGCGCCTCCTGCTCGGCCTCGTGGCGCCCGGTCGCAGCGGCCTCGAGCGCGGCTTCCTGCTGGGTCCGGGCGGCGGCGGCCTCGGCAGCCCGGGACTGGGCCCCGGCTTCGGCGCGCGCCCGCTCGGTGGCGGCCCGCGCGGCCTCGGCCTGGGCGGCAGCCTCTTCCCGCGCCGTATCGGCCAGGGCCTGCTCGGCCGCGGCACGTTCCTCGGCCACCCGGCGCGCCTCATCATCGGCCCCGGCGGCTTCCAGCGCGGCCTTCTCGGCCCGCTTGGCGGCTTCCAGGCGCGAGCGGGCGAGGTCGCGGGCTTCGGCTTCCCGGCGCGCACGCTCCTCGTGCAGCGCCGCGGCGGCGCGGGCACGCTCCAGGGCCTCGGCGGCCTGGCGCTCGGCGCTCTCCTCGGCCTCCACGCGCAGGCGCGAGACGTTGGCCAGGTGCTCCGCATCCTTCATCGCGCGCTCGTGCGCGGCCTTGGCGGCGGCTTGCACCGCGGCACGGTCCCGCGCGGCTTCGGCAAGGCGCGCTTCCTCGGTGGCGCGGCGGCGCGATTCCGCAGCGAGGGCGTTGTCCGCGTCGATGCGCGCCTGGATCTCGGCGGCGAGGCGTGCCTCGGTCTCGGCCCGCGCGGCGACGGCGGTGGCCGCGGCAGCTTCCTGCCGGGTCCGGTCCTCGGCGAGCTTGCGGGCGTCGATCTCGGCCGCGATGAGCTGCTCGTCCTCGGCCTGGAGGGCCTGGGCGGCGATGGCGCGAAGCTGGGCTTCGCGCGCTCCATCCGCCTCGGCTTGGGCACGGTCGTGGGAGGCGACGGAGCGGCGCGATTGGGCGGCGGCGTGGCGCTCGGAGGCGAGCGCGGCGCGCTTCTCGGATTCCGCGCGTTCGCGCGCGCGCTGGGCAAGCTCGCGTTCGGCTTCGGCTTGCGCTTCCATGGCAACGGCGAGCTCGCCCTGCGCGCTCTCGCGGCGCAGCGCCTCGGCGAGCGCGCGGGCTTCGGCTTCGGCGCGTTCGCGGGCGGCTTGCGCCGCGGAGGCTTCGGCGAGCCGGCGTTGCTCCAGCTCGGCAGCGGCCTGGGATTCGGCAGCGGCTCGCTCCTTCGAAGATTTCGCCGCGGCAGCTTCTTCGCGCGCGCGCGCATCGGCCGCTTCGCGGGCATGGCGTTCGACTTCGGCGCGTCCGCGCGCTTCCTCCGCGAGGCGCTTCTCGGAATCGATGCGGGAGCGCGCGAGGTTGGCGCGCTCGGACTCGGCATGCTCGCGCCGGCGAAGCTCCTCGAGCGAGGCGGCCTCGGCTTCCTCGCGGCGGCGAAGCTGCTCGAGTGCGGCGGCTTCGAGCTCGACCCGCTTCGCGGCCGCGGCCGAGGCTTTCGATTCGGCGGCGGTGCGGGATTCGAGCGCCTGCGCGGCGGAGGCCTCGGCGGCGGCGCGCTTCGCGGCGGCCTCCGATGCGATCGCCTCCTGCGTTGCACGTGACTCGGCGGCGTTGCGTGCCTTGGTCTCGGCGGCGATACGAGCGGCGGCCTCGTCGGCGAGGCGCTGCTCGGATTGGGCACGCTCGTGTGCGGCGGCGGCGAGCGCGATTTCAGATTCTTCGCGCTTACGCGCCTCCCCGGCAGCGGCGCTCTCGGCGGCGAGGCGCTCACGTGCGAGGTGCGCCGCGGAATCCTCGGCGGTCTTTCGCTCCCCGGCCGCCTTCGCGGCGGCGGCCTCGGCGAGGCCGCGCGCCTGCGCCGCTTCCTGGGCGCGCGCATCCGCGGCCGAGCGCCTCGCGGTCTCTTCGTGGGCGCGCTTCTCGGCTTGCACCGTCGCCTGCGCCAGCGCGACCGCCGCATGCTCGGCTTTCTCGCGATCGACGAGCGCGCGGTCGGCCTGCGTGGTGGCGAGCGTCACGGCCTCGGCCCTGGCGAGCGCGGCGGCCTCGCTCTTCGCGCGCTTGCGCGCGGCGGCCTCCGCCCGGCGTTCGGCTTCCTCGCGCACGCGCACCTGCGCCAGCACCTGCTCCTCGGCTTGCGCGCGCGTGCGGGCCGCGGCATCGCGCACGTTCTCCTGCTCTTCGCGACGCCGCGCCTTCTCCATGGCGGCGCGTTCGGCGGCGACACGGGCCTTGGCGGATTCGGCGGCCTCGAGGTCGGCCTTGAGGAGCGCCTCCGATTGGGCGTGCAGCGCGCGCTCGGCCTCGTCGCGCTCGCGGGCGCGGTCGAGGGCCCGTGCCTCGGCCTCGGCCCGGCGCCGCGCGGCATCCGCCAGCGTGGCCATGGTGAGCTCGCGCTCCCTCAGGTCCTCGGTTTCCTCGCGGGCGATCTCGGCCCGAGCCAGCAGCGCCCGGTCGGCTTCCTGGAGCTTGCCCTCGATTTCCCCGCGCCAGTGGCCGTCCGCATCGTCCAGGGCCTTGTGGGGGCCGGTGGCTTCCCCGACGGACTCGGGAGATGGGGAAGGCGAGCTGCTCGCGCCCGGGCCCTTGCGCGACCTGCGCTCGAGCGCCTGCTTGCGCGTGAGCGCCGCGTTCTTGAGCTGGTCGTAGAGTTTGCTCAATCCTGTCTTCCGCCGTGCGCAGCCGGGGTGCGCGCCCGGTTCAAGAATACGGGCGGAGAAGGTCGCTGTCTAACATCGCGAGGAAAGACTGGTATAACGCCTGTCTTCCTCTTGAAACTGGTGCCCAGAAGAGGACTCGAACCTCCACGGTGTTACCCGCCAGTACCTGAAACTGGTGCGTCTACCAATTCCGCCATCTGGGCGCGGAAAACACGAAATTTTACCAAAGTGAGCCGAAGATTGTCCAGTAAAACCAAGGGCCTGCCGTACGCGGTGGAGATCCCCAGCCGCGAGCAGGTCCTGGAGACGCTCGCTTCCGAAGGTATTCCCGTTCCTCCCGAGCGCCTGGCCGAGCTCCTCGCCGTGAAGGGAGAGGCCGCGCTCGACGGATTCGAGCGCCGCGTGAACGCCATGGAGCGCGAAGGGCAGGTGGTTCGCAACCGCCGCGGTAACCTGCTCATCGCCGACAAGGCGGGCCTCGTGAAGGGCAAGGTCGTGGGCCATCCCGACGGCTTCGGCTTCCTGCGCCCCGATGTGGGCGACGAGGACCTCTTCCTGGGACCCAAGGAGATGCACAAGGTCCTGCACGGCGACGTGGTGCTCGCGCGCGTGATCGGCGTGGACCGGCGCGGACGCCCCGAAGGCGCGATCGTGGAAGTGCTCGAGCGCGCCAACAAGAAAGTCGTGGGGCGCCTTTTCGTCGAGAAGGACACGGCCTTCGTCGTGGCCGAGAACAAGCGCATCAGCCAGGACATCCTCATCCGCCCCGACGCGCTCGGGAAGGCGAAGTCGGGGCAGGTCGTCGTGGCCGAGCTGATCGAGCAGCCGTCGAAGCACGCCGAGCCCGTGGGCCGCGTGATCGAGATCCTCGGCAACTACGCCGACCCGGGGATGGAGATCGAGATCGCGCTTCGCAAGCACGACCTGCCGCACGAGTGGCCGAAGGACGCGCTCGCCGCGGCGAAGAAGCTCGACAAGGTGACGGTCGAGGCGAAGGACCTGAAGGGCCGCAAGGATCTTCGCAAGATGCCGTTCGTCACCATCGACGGCGAGACAGCGAAGGATTTCGACGACGCGGTGTACGCCGAGCGCCGCGGCAAGAACTACCAGCTCTGGGTAGCGATCGCCGACGTGAGCCATTATGTGAAGCCGGGCGATCCCCTGGACAAGGAAGCCTACAACCGCGGCAACTCGGTGTACTTCCCGCGCCGCGTGATCCCGATGCTGCCCGAGGAGCTCTCCAACGAGCTCTGCTCGCTCAAGCCCAAGGTGGACCGCCTGGTGATGGTCTGCGAGATGGAAGTGACCGCGGGCGGCGTGGTGAAGACCTACCAGTTCTACCCGGGCGTGATCCACTCCCACGAGCGCATGACCTACACCAAGGTCGCGGCGATGATCACGGGCGAGCAGAAGAGCCGGCCCGAGATCGACACGCTCCACGAGATCTTCAAGGCGCTCCTCGGGGCGCGGCAGAAACGCGGCGCCATCGACTTCGATTCGGTCGAGACGCAGATGATCTTCGACGACAAGGGCAAGATCGAGAAGATCGTGCGTGTGCATCGAAACGACGCGCATCGCCTGATCGAGGAGTGCATGCTGGCCGCCAACGTCTCGGCCTCCGACTACCTCGAGAAGAACGAGCAGCCCACGCTCTATCGCGTGCACGAGGGCCCCACGCCGGAGAAGCTCGAGGCGCTTCGCGCGATGCTGAAGGATTTCGCGCTTTCGCTCGGCGGGGGCACCAAGCCCTCCGCCAAGGACTACGCGATCCTCCTGGAGAAGATCAAGGACCGCCCGTACGCCGACATGCTCCAGACCGTGATGCTGCGATCGCTCCAGCAAGCCGTGTACACGCCGGAGAACGTGGGGCACTTCGGCCTGGCCTACGACGCGTACGCGCATTTCACTTCGCCCATTCGCCGCTACCCGGACCTGCTCGTCCACCGCGGCATCAAGGCCGTGATCGCCGGCAAGCACTACAACGCGGGAGCCCTGAACGAGATCGGCATCCACTGCTCCGAAACCGAGCGCCGTGCCGACGACGCCACGCGCGACGTGGAAGCCTGGCTCAAGAGCTACTACATGCAGGACCACGTGGGCGAGGAGTTCGACGGCACCATCAGCGGCGTGACCTCCTTCGGCCTCTTCGTGACGCTGGACGACTTGCATATCGACGGGCTCGTGCACATCTCCGACCTGGGCCAGGACTACTTCCAGTTCGACGCCCAGAAGCACATGCTCTCGGGCTCGCGCACCGGCGTGCGGTACCAACTCGCCGATCGCGTGCGGGTGAAAGTCGTCCGGGTGAACCTGGAGCAGGCGAAGATCGACTTCGTGCTGGCGGATCCTGTCATTCCCGTGAAGACGGGAATCCAACCAGAACCGCGTAAGAAGGGCGGGAAGAG
>DATBEA010000186.1:0-9663 GCA_036276215.1 Usitatibacter sp. | reverse complement strand
CCACCTTGAAGTCGTACCCGGTGCTGCTCACCGCGTGCACGAGCGTGTCGTCCTTCGCGATCTTCGGGCCGAAGGTCGCGGCGAAAAGGTGGAACACGCCATCGTGCGTGATCAGCGCCGAGGGAGTCATGAAGCCATACCAGGCGCCCTTGAACGTGTCCAGGTCGCGATAGAGGACGGGCTTGCGATCCCCCTTCTCATCCACGTAGTGGCTGAACTTGCTGCCGTCCTTCGAGGTCGCGAGCAGCACGCCGATCTGGCCGTTCTCCTTGCCGTCGCTGGAGAAACGCATGCTGAGGTAATAGACGAAGATCTGCCCGGTGCGCGGGTCGAAGACCGCGCCGGGCTCGCCCGCCCCGCGGAATCCCCACTTGAACCGGTCGGGCTGCGCCATGATCACCGGGTTCGCCGGATCCTTCGTCCAGTGGATGCCGTCGGGCGACGTCGCGTGACCCATCGAGCCGATGGCCTGCTTCGCGCCCTCGACGTTCATGCCCGAGTAGTACATGTGGTAGGTGTTGCCCGCCTTCACGACGCTCGGCGTCTCGATGCGCAGGTCGTCGAAGCTGCCCGGCGAGCCCGCGCGCACCACCGGCTGCGGGTCGATCTTCCACTTGAGGCCGTCGGCCGAGCTCGCGTGATAGACCTCGACCTTGATGTGGGAGAGGTCCTTCGGATCGCCGCCGGAGAGCCACATGTGATAGACGTTGCCTTCCTTGAGCACCGACGGATCGTTCCAGAGCAGGCCCTTCACCTGGTCGTTCATCGCGATGATGGGATTGCCCGGATGCTCGCTCCACTCCGGCAGGCTCGCGCCCGCCGGCGGCACGAGCTTGCCGCCGCCGCATCCCGCGGTCGTGGCGGCCGCGAGAAGGATGCCGAATGCCGCGCATGCGAACCAGTCCCTGCTCATCCGTTTTCCTCCATGTCGTTGAACCGCGTGGCGCGCATCGATCCTCACCTCGCCGCTCCCGCGGAGAACGCGCGCAGGTAGTCGGAAAGGTCCTTGCGGCAGGCGAGGAAGTTGGGGCCGAGGAAATCCTCGTCCCCATGGTCGTAGTCGCGAAAGTCCACGTAGCCGGGATAGACCTTCCCGAGGACGTAGCCGCGCTCGCGGAAGAACGCGTGGAAATCGGCGAGGAGGAAGTGGTTCAGTATCGCGACCCGCCCGTACTCGAATTGCACCAGGTCGATCGCCTGGCGGGCGAAGAGCGCGTCGAACCCCCGCAGCACCGCCTCCTCCATCCCCTCGACGTCGATCTTCAGCAGGTCGATGTGCGCGATCCCGTTCCTCGCCGCGTGCTCGTCCCCCCGCACGGTGCGCGCGGCGATCTCCGAGTACCTGAAGGGGTGCGGATACGCGGTCGCGGTCGTGAGGGCGGACAGGCCGTCGTAGTGGCGGATCGTGATGGGCCCGTCCTTGTCCGAGAGCCCGACGTTGTTGCAGTGGACGCGCGGGTTCGAGCCCACGTTCGCGACGAGCGCCTGGAAGGTGGGAGGCGAGATCTCGAACGCGTGGACCTGCGCCTCGGGGTGGCGGGAGCACGCGGCACGGGTCCAGTCGCCCATGTTGGCTCCGGCATCGAACAGGACCCGCGGGCGGAACGCCTGGAGCGTCTCGAGCACGAAGACCTCGCCGTTCGTCTCGATGTCGTAGTTCACGTTCCTGTGCCAGTCGAGGTAGCGGCGCGCGAGGCCCGCCAGCTTGCGCGGCACGAACCCGCGGCGGTGGCGCGCGATGAAGCGCGCTAGCGCGGGCGGGCGGCCGGACGGTGGCGTGCTCATGGGCGAGGTGATGGCGATTGCGATTGCGATTGCGGGAGATGCCCCCGCGCCCGCAGTGTCTCGTACACCGTCTCGGCGAGGAGCCTCGCGACGTCCGCGTTGTAGTGGCGAAGCGGCATGAAGAAGCCGCGCGGGTCGCGCTCGCCGATGAATTTCAGGGGGACGGCGTACATCTTGTACTTCTTCTGGAGGAGCTTCCCGCTCGCGAACGCGCACACCTCCACGACCGCGAGGACGGCGAGGATCGCGATGGTGCCGAAGGCCAGCCGCTTCCCGCGGCCGATCTCGGCGTTCGCCTGGCTCGCCATCGCGGCGCGGCCGCTCTCAGCGCCTGCGCAGCAGGAGCACGTCCTGCCGCGCGGTGTCGACCTGCCCTTGCGGGATGAAATCGACGATGTCGAAGCCATCCGCATAATGCTTCCGGATGTACGCCTCGGGGTGGTATGTGTGGCACGGGCCCGCGCCCGGAAGCGACGCGTGCTGCACGACGATCTCCCCGCGGTCGAAGGCCTCCTTCTGCTTGGCCGTCCGGAAGTCGAAGGAGCCGTTGACCGTGATGTAGAGATACCCTCCCGGCTTCAGTATCCGGCGCAGCTCCGCGAGCCAGAAGAAGCACTCCTTCTCGGGCAGGTGGGTGAACACCGAGATCGTGTAGGCGAAGTCGAACTGCCCGTCCTCGTACGGCAGCTTCGCCGCCAGCGCGTTCACGTTGAACTGCGCGAAGCGCAGGTTCTCGCGGCACCACTCGATCAGGAGCGGGTTGTAGTCGGTCCCGAAGAATTTCACGTCCTTGAACCGGTAACCCATGTGGCGCAGGATCCGCCCGCAACCGCAGCCGAAGTCGAGGACGGCGCCGAAGCGATCGATCGACAGCCCGTTCTTCGCCAGGTTCTTCGAGATGTTGTCGACGCCTTCCTGGCCGATGCAGTAGAAGGCCTCGACGTCGTGCATGCCCGACACGTAGTCGATGAGCCGCGGCGGCTGCAGCGGCAGGCCGTCGGGGACGCCCTTCCTGCGGAACCGCGCGTTGCGGATGTGCAGCTTCACGTTGGTCGCGTACCTCAGCCATTTGTAGGTCGCGCGCACCGGCATCAGCACGTGGAACGCCTCCAGCAGGTCGAGCGATCGTTCCCGCAGCGTCGCGGCTTGTGAATCGTTGAGGAGCAGCATGGAATCCCTTCTCGCTTGCGTTTTGCGAATTCTCAGGTGATGTCGGCCTTGCCGAGGACGCTCGCGCCACGTGGGGCCGATCGCGCGGCCGCGGGGCCGCCGGCCGCCACGCGAGCATACATCTCGAGGTAACCGGGAACGAGCCCCGCCCAATCGAAGCGCGGCCGCAGCACGCCCGCCAGCGCCCGCGCGGCGGCGGCCTCGCGCTCGCGGGCGGCCGCGATCGCGCGCAGGCGGGCGCCCAGCATGCCGCGCGCCTGCATGTCGACCAGCCGGCTGCGGTCCCCGAGGAGCCACTCGAAGTGCGGCGTGTCGTGGGCGAGGACGGGCGTGCCGCTGCACGCCGCCTCGACGATCGCGAGCCCGAAGGATTCCTGCAGCGCGGCGTGCACCAGGACATCCGCGACGCGATAGAGCGACGCAACCTCGCTCGAGGGCACGTGCGTGATCCGCACGCGCTTGCCGAGGCGCTGGCGCGCGAGCTCCACGACGGACCCCTCCTCGGGGTTGCCGTCCAGCCAGAGCAGGACGTCGCCTTCGAGCCGGCTCGCCTCCTCGATGATGTGGTCCACTCGCTTGTGCTCGCGCTTCACCGCGCTCACCGCGAGGATCACGAACGTTTCGGGAGCGATGCCGTAATGCCGGCGCAGCTCCGCCTTGTCGTCCAGCACCGGAAACCGCGACGTGCGCACGCCGCACGGGATCAGCGTCATCGCGCCGGGCGCGATGCCATGGGCGAGCGCGCTCGCGTGCAGGTCGTGCGCCACGTGGTGGATGTGGTCCACGCGGGGATAGAGATCCGGGGGAATGACGCTCCCCTCGGTGAAGAGGATCCTCGAGCCGAGCCTCGCCAGGCGCTTCACGTGCCGCATCGCGAAGGCGAGGGGCGGATCGATGCAATGGATGACGTCGAAGCGCTCGCGCGCCAGGCGCGGCGCCATCATGACGGCGAAGGCGAGGCAGTCGCGGTAGTACTCCGTGTGGGCGCGCGCACGCCGCTCGAGCCAGTGCAGGGGGGCGGCGCGAACGAACCTCGTGGCGAGCGGCAGCATCGGCGGCACGATCTCGCGGCCGTTGCCCGCCCCCGCGCTCTTGAAGAGCGTCACCGGAATCTCGCCCTCGAGGACGTCGTGCAGCTCCGCGAAGTAGCGCTCGAAGCCGCGCTGGACGCGCCCGATGCCCACCGAGACGAGCGCGACCTTCGGCTGGCGATGCACGGGCGCTCTCACGGCGCGCCCCTGCGCAGCAACATGCGCACGTCGGCGATTCGCAGCGCTCCCGTCGCCGCCGTGAGCGCGAGGTAGGCAGCGGGGGCTACGATGGCCGCCACGATCCCGGTGGCGGGCAGCAGCCACCAGGTGAGCGCCGCGGCCGCCGCGGCGCAGAGGGCCACCCGCGCGCCGACGGACCAATGCAGGTGCAGGCCACCATGAATCCGCAGCAGGGCCACGGTCGGAACGACCGAGAAGCAGAACTCGACCGCGAGGGCGCCGATGGCCACGCCCAGGTAGCCGAAGTGGATCGCGAGCGACGCCACGACCACCGCCTTCATGAGGACCGCCACGGCGATGAACTGGAGCGTCTGGCGCTGGGCGTGGACCACGTAGAGGACCGGCCCCAGGGTCGAGCTCACCGCCTTGATGAAAACGAGGAGCGAGAGCAGGCGCAGCGCCGGCGCCCCGGCCACGAGACCCGGCCCCAGCAGTCCCAGGTAGAACTCGGCCGCGGCGAGCACCGAGGCGAGCGCCACGCCGGCGAGGACCAGCACCGCGTCCAGCCCGCGCTGGCAGGCCGCCGTGAAGCGCTCGCGGTCGGCGGGCCAGTAGCGCGCGGTGACCGGATAGAGCGTGCCGCCCACGGAGGCGAGCGCCAGCAGGATCGGCCACAGCAGGCGCTGCGCGCCGGAGTAATAGCCGAGCTCCGCGGTGGTCGCGAGCTTCGACAGCACCAGGATGTCGACCATCTCGTAGAGCGCCACCAGGAGCCCGATCACGCCCACGGTCATCGAGATCTTCGCGCCCCACCTCATGTCGGCCGGGGTCACGCCCTTCACCGAGAGCGCGAAGTCGCGGCGCCCGAAGGCCATGCAGAGCGCCGCGAAGACCGCGCGCGAGGCCGAATGGCACGCGAGCAGCGCCACCAGCCCGCCGCCCATGCGCACCGTCGCCACCACCATCGCGATCATCGCCACCACCGAAAGCGCTTCCGCGGCGACCTCGCGCTCGAGCATGAGGTGCGTCTTGAAGGCGACGCGGAAGACCAGCACGCCGCCGTAGAACACGAGGCTCACGCCGCCTGCGAGCGCCGCCTCGACGACGTCGCCGGGGTAGCCGAGCACGAAGACCGCGACGGCAAGCGCGAGGAGCGCGAGCGGGACCTGCACCAGCTTCAACGCCGCGACGATGGCGAGCAGCTTGCGTTCGCGCGCGGGCTCGCGCGAGGCCTCGCGAACGAAGATCTCCGTGGTGCCGAAGTCGACGATCCATTCGGCGAAGGCGACGAGCCCCATGACGAGCGAGTACTCGCCGAAGGTGGCCGCGCCGAATACCCGCGCGATGATCGCCGCGACGGCCAGGCGCAGCATCGCGATGGCCACGCGCCCGAACATCTGGGCCCCGGTGTTGCGCAGGATCCGCGAGGCCGGAATGGCCGGCGGTGCCGCGGCGGCCACGTCCCCAGGTGCCTGCCCGGTCATCTCGCCGCGGGCTCCGCCCCGTAGGGAAGGGGCTCGGGCAAGGGCGCGGACGCGGGCGCCGTCGCCGTCGCCTCGGCGCGCAGTCGCCAATAGTGGATCGCGCACACGAGCGCGGCCAGCACCCAGTATTCGCGCAGCGTGCTCCCCTGGCGCAGCGAGTTGCCGAAGTTCAGGTCCACCAGGTAGCCCACGAGCGCTGCCACGCAGGCGGCGTTCAGGACGAAGAGCTGCTCGTCGCGCACCCGCAGGTTGCGCCAGCCCATGAACAGCAGCATCGCGAAGATCGTGAGGTGCAGCGAGAGCCCGACGATCCCGATCTCGGCCGTCCATTGAAGGTAGGCGTTGTGGACGACCGGCATCAGGGAGGATTGCGCGAACTTCGCCTTCTCGTAGAACTCGCGCGCGCCGCGCTCTCCCAGCCGGGTATACGGCGGAGCGGCGAAGGCGTAGCTGTTCAGCCCGAAGCCGAGGATCGGCTTCGCGTCGATCATCCGCCGGGCGTCCTGCGCCCATTCATCGCGGCCGCGCTCCGAAACGTCGGTGCTCTGGAAAACGCGCGCCATGATCGGCCCCGAGAAGGAGATCACCACGCCGATCACGACGATGGCGGCGCCGGCGAGCGGAAGGATCGCCTTTCGCCTCACCTTCAGGCGGAACATGACCAGCGTGGCCAGCACGAGGGTGCCGATCGCGAACGTGAGCCACCCCGCGCGCGAGAGCGTGAGGACCAGGCAGGGAACGCCGAAGACGATCGCGAGCGCGAAGAGCGCCCGGCGCGAGCGCCCGCAGCGAACCAGCGCCATCGCGAGCGACAGCGGCAGGAGCGTGGCGAGGAAGGTGCCGAAGATCACGGGGTGGATCATGAAGGCGCCGATCCGCGTGACCGATCCCGTCTTCACCACGTCCTGCGACTTCACGACGTCGGCCTCGCCGAGGAAGCTCAAGCCGAAGGACGAGCCGGTGGCGAATTGCGTGAGCCCCGCCGCGGCCTGGATCAGGAGCGCCACGGCGAGCGCCATCGCGACCTGCACGACGCGCCCCGGGGTGCGCAGCTCGTTCAGGATCACGATGAACGTGAGCGCGATCTTCAGCATGCGCACCACCTCCTGCAGCGCGGTCATGCGCCAGGGGCCGGAGATGACCTCGCCGAATCCCAGCGCCGCGATCGCGAGCCAGAGGAACGTGACCTTCGGGATGCGCACGCCGCGCACGGCGCCCGACCACACGTCGCGCGCGAGGAAGAGCAGCAGCGGAACCCAGAAGACGTCGCTCAGCTCCACGCGGAAGGCCGTCTCCCCGCCCAGCTTGGCGTAGATCGGGCCGAAGCGGTAGGACAGGTCGAAGGGCAGCGTGAGCATGAAGCCCCACAGGCAGAAGAGCCGGATGTTGCCCGAGAAGGCGGCGCCCGCTCCGACCACGATCACGCCCATGATGAAGATCATGAGCTTCGCGCCGTGCTCGCCCGCGACCACGGTGAGCAGCGAGGCGAAGAGCGCGGCGATCGCGATCACCGGTAGCTGCGAGCGCGCTGCGCGCAGCAGTGCCGTCATGGGATCACGCTAGCCGAAGGCGCGCGCGCGCGTCGCGAGGATCAGCCCGACGTCGCGCGCGTTGCGGACATGGAGCGAATCCTGCGCGGCATCCAGCTCCTCGGCCGTGGTCTCGTTTTCAGTGGCGAGCAGCAGCACGCGCCCGACGACGGGAGCGAGTGCGAGCGCGAGGCCGTTCGCCGGCACCGCGCCGCCGCAGAAGAGCACCACCTCGTGGTCGCGCTGGAACGCCTCGAGGATCTCCGCGAGCTGCTCGGCCGCCACGTGGCCGACCGGGTCCGCGATGATCCCCGCCGGGACGATGGCCACGCCGGCATGCGTGGTCGGAAGCACGATGTCGGCGAGCGGAAGCTGCGGCTCGATCAGCGCGTCGGTGAAGCCGCGAAGCTCCGAGCACCCGAGCAGGCGGCTCAGGCGCCGCTCGCGCGGCGCGGCGTCCACGACGAGGATCGGCTTGCCCAGCTCCTCGGCGAGGCTCTCGGCCAGCTCCAGCCCGCATCGCGCGTCGAGCTCGCCCTCGTTGGGCGTGGCGAGCATGACCGAGCGCGGCCCCTCGGGCAGCGCCATCTCGTAGCGCAGGCGCAGCGCGAGGCGCCGCCAGGGCTCCTGGTCGGGCTTGGCCGGGCGCGGGCCCCAGCGGAACAGGTCCCGCCAGCGGGAGGCTCGATCGACGTCGCTCACGTCCATGGCATCTTCCTCAGGCCGGTTTCGGCGGCGCGAGCCGCTCGGGCATCACGATGGCGATGCGGGGCGCTTCCGCGGGAACGCCGACCAGGCCGTAGAAGCGCGCCGCGCCGCGGCCCGCCGCGAGCTGGTCGCGGCGCACGCGCCCGAGCAGGATGGTCTTGGCGAGCGCGATCATGAGCCCGAGCGCGACGCCGAAGAGCACGCCCGCCGGGTAGAGGATCACGTTCTTGGGCCAGTAGCGATTCTCGGGGGCCACCGCTTCGGACACCACGCGGATGCTGGGCATCGCGGCGAGGCCCGCGATCGAGATCGCGGCGACGGCGCGCTTGTTGTCGAGGCTCAGGTACTTCTCCTCGGCGAACTTGTACTCGCGGTCGTAGTCGTGCAGCGCCACCTCGAGCGAGGGCAGCGCGCTCATGCGCGAGCGAAGCTGCCCCATGCGGCTTTCCATCGCGACGAGCGAGGCCTTGAGCCCGGCGAGGTCGGTGCGCATGTTGTTCTCACGGGTGCGCAGGTCCTCCCGCGCCGCGTTCAGCGCGTCGGTCGAGGCCTTGGGCACCCTCTCGGAAGTCTCCGCGATGATCTTGTCCAGGCCGGCCATGTTCTGCACCAGCTCCTGCACCTCGGGGGAGTCCTCGCGATACTTGTTGCGCGCGAAGACGAGCATGGTCTGCAGCTCGAGGCGCTTGCCGCGGGTCGTCTCGCGCAGCGTGTTCATCTCGAACGAGGTCGAGATCGTCTTGGTCGCGGGCTCGCTGCGGATCTGGCGCTCGAGCTGCTCGATGCTCGCCTCGCTCCCGGCGATCTTGGAGCGCACGTCGGCCGCGCGCTCCTCGAGGTCGGCGAGCTTGGTCACCTCGAGCTTCTCCTTCTCGATGCCGAGCGACAGGCCGTTCTTGCGCATGAACTCGAGGCGCTCGTGCTCGATCGCGCGCATCGAGGTCTCCGCGGCGTCGGTGGCGGCGGTGAGCGTCTCGACCGACTTCATCGATTCGACGCGGTAGCGCTCGATGCGCTGCTTGAGGTAGACGTGGATCAGCGTATTGGCGACCTGGGCCACGCGCGGGGTGGGACCGCGCACGGTGAGCTGGCCCATGTTGGCCTCGCCCACGTTCGCGAGGAAGATGCCGGCCTTCATGTCGGCCAGGGTGCGCGCCCTGTCCTGCTCTTCCGGGCTGGGCGGCTCGTGCTCGGGCGGGGAGAGCCAGTCCTTCAGCTTGTGGTAGCCGCGGCCCACCAGCGAGCTCGCCCAGAGGTAGGAAAGGTGGGAGGCGACGGGATGGTAGATGTCCTTGTAGTGGAGGTTCTCGCGCTCGACCACCTCCTTCAGCACGGGCGCCGAGGTGAAGAGCTCGCTTTCCGTGCGCATGTCGTCCTTGCGGAAGATGCTCCAGCCGCCATAGAACGAATCGCGCGCGGCGTCCCGGTCGCCCTCGGACATGAGCGAGGCCTCGGCCTGGTAGATCGGCGGCCAGAGGATCGCGTAGGCGATCACGACAGCCAGGACCACCACGCAGGTGACGAGGATCACGCGCCATTCCAGGACCGCGGTCCGGTAGAGGGTCATCAGCGCGCCGCGGACATCGAACGTGTCCGGGTCCTGCGTGATGGTGACCGGCCCTTCGATCTGACGCATTGTGGTCATATCCCCTTGAAACCTCTTGCCATTATAGCTGGCGAACGCCCCTCGAAACGCCTTCGGCCGCTCTTCGGTAGAGGTCGAGGTAGCCTTCCTTGAGACCCGGCCAGCCGAACCGGCGCCTCGCGCTCTCGCTG
>DATBEA010000185.1:0-4287 GCA_036276215.1 Usitatibacter sp. | reverse complement strand
ATCGGATGGGCTGCCGCCGGCAGGCTCTCCAGGATGGTGCGGACCGAGGCCGGCACGCCGCGAAGCTTCTTGAGCTTCTTCTTGTAGGCGGTCAGCTCGGCGCGGTTGGGCAGATGGCCGTGCACGAGGAGATGCGCGATCTCCTCGAATTCGGCCGCCTCGGCGACATCGAGGATGTCGTAGCCGCGATAGTGCAGGTCGTTGCCGGTGCGCCCGACGGTGCAAAGGGCGGTGTTGCCGGCGGGGACGCCCGAAAGGGCGACCGACTTCTTCGGTTTCGGCGTCGTAGCTGATGCCGTTGCTGCGGTGTCGTTCATGGAGCTCTCATTTTGTCTTGGCGAAGAGGGCGTCGAGCTTGCGCTCGTAGTCGTGGTAACCGAGGTACTTGTAGAGGTCGTCGCGGCTCTGCATCGTGGCCACGGTCGCCTTCTGGGTTCCGTGGCTGCGAAGGTCCTCGTAGACCCTGAGCGCGGCGAGGTTCGCGGCCCGGAAGGCGGAGAGGGGATAGAGCGCAATGCCGATGCCGGCGCCGCGCAATTCGTCCAGCGTGAAAAGCGGCGTCTTTCCGAACTCGGTGATGTTCGCGAGCACCGGCACGCCCACGGCTTTGCAGACCCTGGCGTACATGTCGAGGTCGGTGATCGCCTCGGGAAAGAGCCCGTCGGCGCCGGCCTCCACGCACGCCTGGGCGCGCTCGAGCATGCGATCGAAGCCCTCGGAAGCGAGCGCGTCGGTGCGCGCGATCACGAAGAAGTCGGGGTCGGTCTTCGCGTCCACGGCGGCCTTCACGCGATCGACCATCTCCTCCTTCGAGACCAGCTCCTTGCCCGGGCGGTGGCCGCAGCGCTTGGCGCCCACCTGGTCCTCGATGTGCATGGCCGCGGCGCCGAACTTGATCATCGACTTCACGGTGCGCGCCACGTTGAAGGCGCTCGCGCCGAATCCCGTGTCCACGTCCACCATGAGGGGCAGGTCGCAGGCATCGGTGATGCGCCGCACGTCGGTGAGCACGTCGTCGAGGTTCGAGATCCCGAGGTCGGGCACGCCCAGCGAGCCGGCCGCTACACCTCCTCCCGAGATGTAGATCGCGCGGTAGCCGCTCGCCTTGGCGAGGATCGCGTGGTAGGCATTGATCGCGCCCACCACCTGCAGCGGCTTTTCAGCTTTCAGCGCCGCCCTGAACTTTGCACCTGGAGTCATTGAATCCTGCTCGCGTTCAACTGCGTTGGAAGAAGGCCGCGGTCGCCTCATCGGGCAACGCCACGCCGGTGATCTTCGCCTTCTGGAGGATCTCCCAGAAGTAGCGGTAGGTCGCGCGGTCGTGCAGCTCGCCCGCGTACTGGATCGGGCCCCAGTTGGCGCGCTGCGCCGCGATGAGGATGTGCGAGGCGTCGACGACCTCCGCCAGGTCCGGCTTCATCGCGTCCACGATGGGCTGCACCTGCGACGGGTGGATGCTCCACATCCGCAGGAAGCCGAAGTCGTTGCGCGCGCGCCACGCGTCGCGAAACACGTTGTAGGGGTTCTTGAGGTCGAGCGAGACGTTGTGGGCCGGCACGACCCCGTGGGCGAGCGCCGCCGCGACGATGTCGGCCTTGGCGCGCACGATGAGCGGGTGCTCGAACTGCCCGGGCGAGCGCATGTTGGCCGAGGCGAGCGCGCCGTGGTGGCCGCTCACGAAATCCATGAGCCCGAAGTCGAGGACCTGCACGCCGGGCAGCCCCGCGATCTCGTACGCGTCGTGCAGCGCGCCGTGGGTCTCCACCAGCACGTGAACGGGCACCTGGCGCTCGAGTCCCGCCTGGGTGCCCGCGTCGCGGATGTAGCCGATCATCTCGGAGACCTGCGCCACGGAAGTCGACTTGGGAAGCGTGAGGTAGGCGAGCTTCGCGCCCACGCCGCCCACGAGGATGTCCACGTCCTTGCGCCAATGGGGATGCGTGTAGTCGTGGATGCGCGCGCCCGCCATGGAAAAGCTGTTGCGCTGCGAGGAGAGCACGTCCACGATCATCTCGGCGTGCTGCTTCTCGCGCCCGGCCTCGGCGCCGTCCTCGCAGTCGCAGGTCACGTCGAAGATGCGCCCGAGCTTCGCCTGCTGCTCGAGCGCCTTCACGATGAACTTCTCGCTGCCGGCGAAATGCTCGCACGCCGGCACCACCGGGAAGGGCTTCTCGCCGGCGAAGAGGGCGTCGCGTGGGTGCGGGGCCGCGGTGTGGGAGGGCATGGCGGAGGGGAAAAAGGCCTCTATTCTAGGGGTTTTGGCGCCGCGGAATGAGCACCGAGTAGTCGAGGTCGAGCACCACGGATTCGTGTTTCGCGCCGCGTTCCAGCGCGGGCAACGCGGCCAGCTCCAGGTTCTTCGCGCCCAGCATGCGTAGCCGCAACAGGGCCACGTCCGATCGGCCCGGCAGCGCATCGCGCGAAAGCACGACGTGGCGGCAATAGAGCGTGTCGCCGGCGAACATCGGGTTGGCGTGCGTTCCCCCATGGATGGCCGCGATCGCGAACGCATTCTCGAGGCCGTCGTGGGAGAGCGCCCGGCAAAGGGAGATCATGTGCCCGCCGTAGATGAGGCGGCGCTTGAACGGCCCCTTCGCCTCGCGAAACGCGTCGAAATGCAGCCGGGCCGGGTTCTGGTAGAGGCGCGTGGCCATCATGTGCTCGGCCTCCTCGAGCGTCGCGCCCGCAGGATGGTCGATCGTCTCGCCGGGCGCGTAGTCGTCCCAGAGGCGCGTGCCGCCCGTGGCGCGAGGGTCCAGGCGCGATGCGTCGAGGAACCCGGGAACGGCGACCGCGCCGGGCTCCACGTGGCCCGGCAGGGGGGGGACGACGGCGTATCCGGCCGGGGGCGCTTCCTTCCTTCGCGCCACCATGACCCAGCGAGCCCACGTGAGCACCTCTTGTCCGTCCTGGTTCATCGCGCGCGAGCGCACGTAGACGATTCCGCTCTTGCCGTTGGAGTTGGCGCGAAGCCCGATCACCTCCGACTCGCACTCGATCGTGTCGCCGGCGTACACGGGAGCCGTGAAGCGCACGTCGGCGTACCCCAGGTTCGCGATCGCGTTGTACGAGATGTCGGCCACGGTCTTGCCGAAGGCCACGTGGAAGACGAGGAGGTCGTCCAACGGGACGCCGGGGTAGCCCATGGCGCGCGCGAGGGGCAGCGAGCAGGGCACGGGTTGGCGCGCGCCCGTAAGCGCGATGTAGAGCGAGGCGTCGCCCGCGGTGAGCGTGCGCGGCGTGGCGTGCTCGAACCGCTGGCCGACCGTGAAATCCTCGAAGAAATTCACCGCCCCGCCTCGAGCTTCTCGATCATGTCGGAGAGGGCGAGGAGGCGCTTGGCGGCCTTCACGTGGTGCCCCTCGATGAGGCGGCCGTTCACGACGACCGTGCCGCGCCCCTCGCGGTTCGCGTTCTCGAGCGCGTCGATCACCTCCAGCGCGGCGGCGAGGTCGTGCGGCTTGGGCGTGAATGCATCGTTGCAGTAAGGGAGCTGGAACGGATGGACGAGGCTCTTGCCGTCGAAGCCCAGGTCGCGGCCCAGGCGGCAGGCCATCTCGAAGGACTGCATGTCCTTGAGGTTGGTCGAGATGCCGTCCACCACGGCGCGGTCGAAGGCTCGCCCGGCCAGCAGCACGTGCGAGAGGCTGTGCAACAGCGCCACGCGATCGGGGGTGCGCCGGCCGTGGAGCTGGTTGATGAGGTCCGAGGTCGCGACGAGCAGGCAGGCGATGCGGTCCGAGGCCGAGGCGATCTCGACTGCTCGCAGCACAGCAAGCGGGCTCTCGATCATCAGCATGATGGGCAGGTGCTTGCCGCCGCTCGCGTCGAGGAGCCCCTGGGCTTCCAGCACGCCCTCGCGCGACTCGATGTTCGGAAAGAGGATCGCGTCGGCGCCGGTGCCGGCCACCGCCTTCACGTCGTCCCGTCCCCAGGGCGAGTCGAGGTCGTTCACGCGCACGACCACCTCGCGCCGCCCATACCCGCCCGCCAGCACCGCCTCCACCACGTTGCGCCGGGAGTCGACCTTCTTCTCCACGAGGATCGGGTCGCCCAGGTCGAGGATCACCGAGTCCACGCGCAGCGTCCGCGCCTTGTTGAGGTAGCGGGGCTCGCATCCGGGCACGTAAAGCATGGACCGGCGGGGCCGGTAGTAGGGATTCATCTCTTGTATCTTATATAAGACAGCGAGCAAAAGCTATGCTAGGATGGGCAGAACATGAAGAAATCCGCTCCGGCCCCGTCGTTCCGGCCACTATACGAGCAGATCAAGATCCTCCTCACCCA
>DATBEA010000184.1:0-3460 GCA_036276215.1 Usitatibacter sp. | reverse complement strand
CGTGCCCCCGCGGGCTCGCACCGGCGCTCGCGGCGGAGCTGGCCGAGCTGGGCGCCTCGCACTGCGAAGCGGCCGATGCCGGGGTTTCGTTCGAAGGCCCTTTCGACCTGGTCTACCGCGCGAACCTCCATTCGCGCATCGCGAGCCGCATTCTTTGGCGGGTGGCGCGCTTCCCCTACGCGAGCGAGGAGGACGTGTACACGAATGCCTCGGGCGTGCGCTGGCATACCTACTTCGTGGCCGACCGGACTTTCAAGGTGGAGACCAACGCGCACCGCAGCCCGGTGAAGAGCCTGGATTTCGTGACGCTGCGCGTGAAGGATGCGATCGCGGACCATTTCCGCACCGCCACGGGAAGGCGCCCGTCGGTCGATGCGCGGCATCCGGACCTGCGGGTCCACGTGTTCCTCGACGAGAAGACCTGCACGCTCTACGTGGACACGAGCGGGGAGTCGCTCTTTCGCCGCGGCCGGCGCGACCACGTGGGCGAGGCGCCGCTCAAGAAGAACCTCGCGGCCGGGATCCTTCGCCTGGCCGGATGGCGCCCGGGCACGCCGCTCCTCGATCCGATGTGCGGCGCGGGAACGTTCCTCAGCGAGGCGGCGGAGATGGCGCTCGACCGTGCGCCCGGCCGCAATCGCGACTTCGCGTTCCAGAAGCTCGCGCGATACAACGAGTCCACGTGGGAACGCGAGCTCGAGCGCGCGAAGAAAGGCGAGAAGCCGCTCCAGAAGCTGCCTGTTTACGGCTCGGACTTGTACGGGCGCTCGCTGGCGCATGCGGCGATGAACCTGCGCGAGGCGGGCCTGGAGGAGGCCGTATCGCTCAAGCAGGTGAACCTCCTCGAGCTTTCGGCGCCGGCGTCCTCGGGAATGATCGTGACGAACCCCCCGTACGGCGTTCGCCTGGGCGAGAAGGAGGAGCTGGCGGAGTTCTATCCGCAGCTGGGCAATGCGCTCAAGCAGAGATTCAGCGGATGGACCGTGTTCATCTTCTCGGGCGATGCCGACCTGCCGAAGCTCATCCGGCTGCAACCCTCGCGAAAGACCGTGCTCTTCAACGGCGCGCTCGAGTGCCGCCTGTACGAGTACCGCATGGTGGCGGGAGGCAACCGCCGCGACAAGGCGCCGGCGCAGCGCGCCCCGCGGTGAGCGTCGAGACGGCGCTTCGCCTGGCGCTCGTGCCGGCGGCGGTGTGGCTCGCGAGCCTCGCGGCGCGCCGCTGGGGGCACGCGGTCTCGGGGTACCTGGGCGGCATGCCGCTCATCGGCGGGCCGATCACCTATTTCCTGGCGCTCGACCATGGCGCGGGGTTCGCCGCGAGATCGGCCGCGATCACGCTCGCGACGGTCGCCGCGCAGGCAGCCTACCTTCTCGCTTTCTCGCACCTCGCGCGCCGCACGCGCTGGCCCGTGTCGCTTGCGGGAGGATGGTCGTCGTTCGCGCTCGTGGCCGCCGCGATCTGCTCGATGCCGCCCCCGGCGCCCGTCGGCCTGGCGCTTGCCGCGGCCGGCCTCGCGGCCGCATGGCTGGCACTTCCCCGGCCGCGCGGCTCCGCGGGCCTTCCGTCGGTCCCGCGCTTCGAGCTCTACCTGAGGCTCGTCGCGGCATTCGTTCTCGCCCTTGCGATCGTGCGCGGCGCGAGCACGCTGGGGCCGGTATGGAGCGGAGTGCTCCTCTCGATGCCCGTCACCGGATCGATCATGCCGCCCTTCACGCTCGCCCTCTACGGCCCGGACGCGGTCGCGCGCCTCATGCGCGGCTTCGTCGTGGGGCTCACCGGGTTCGGCTCCTTCTTCTTCATCGTCGCCGAAGGCGCCGTTTCGCTCGGCATCAACACGGCATTTGTCGCCGCCGTGCTCGCCGCCCTCCTTGCCGCCGCGATTTCGTCTCGCCTACTGACAATCCGGTCCGCACCGTAGGAGCAGGCTGACAACCCCTAGCGAGCTTTCCTGATTTCGGTTGGGGCCGCGCTCGTCCACGATGGGTTCTGCATCTGTCGGGACCGACCTCGCGGGGAGTCCCACGTCCGAAAGTTTTTTCACGCCCCATGCGGGGTCCACAGGAGATCAACAATGAAAGCACTGCTCGCAATCATGATCGGCGCGTCCTTCCTTCTCAGCGCCTGCAACACCGTCGAAGGCGCCGGCAAGGACGTGAAGGCCGGCGGCCAGAAGGTCGAGAACGAAGCGGCCGAGCACAAGCGTTACTAAGCACCATAAAGGGGTCAGACCCCTTTTATGGCTTAAAAGGGGACAGATCAACTTGCGTGGCGTTGTTCTGTCCCCTTTTCCTAGCGAAAAGGGGTCTGACCCCTTTTAGCCGGGAAGCGCGCGCTCGGCGAGCGTGCCGGCCGGGGTGCCCGCGGGAAGCGTCCCGAAAGACCTCGACGTGCCGTCGAGGCGAGAGGCGCAGAACGCCTGCGCTGCCCCGGAGCCCGAGAAGCGCAACATCAGCGAGGCTTGCGTGCAGACGGCGAGCGCCTCGACTGCCGCGCGCGCTTGGGCCTCCGCATTCGCTGCATCGGCCAGCACACGCTCGACCTCGGCCCACCGGCGCGCGATCCGTTCGTCGCCCGTCGCGAGCACGTCGGCCTTGAGCGCGGCGAGCGATTCCGGCGCGCGCGCCGCCGCACGCAGCACATCGAGGCAGATCACGTTGGCGCTGCCTTCCCAGATCCCGTTCAACGGCGCTTCGCGGTAAAGCCGCGCGAGCGGCGCTTCCTCGACATATCCGTTGCCGCCAAGGCATTCCATCGCCTCGACGGCGAAGGGCGGCATGCGCTTGCAGAGCCAATACTTGGCGATGGGGGTGAGGATGCGCTGCAGGTCACGCTCGCGCGCATCGCTCACCGAAGCGTCGAACGCGCGCGCAAGGCGGAAGGCGAGGAGTGTCGCGGCTTCCGACTCGAGCGCGAGGTCGGCCAGCACGTTCGCCATCAGCGGCTGGGACGCGAGCACCTTTCCGAATGCGCTGCGGTGGCGGGCGTGGTGGATCGCCTGGTGCAGGCCCGAGCGCATCATCCCGGCGATCGCGACCACGATGTCGAAGCGAGTGTGGTGAGCCATCTCGATGAGCGTCGCGATGCCGCGGCCCGGCTCGCCCACGAGGGTGGCTTCGGCGCCTTCGTACTCGATCTCTGAGGAGGCATTGGAGCGGTTGCCGCACTTGTCCTTCAGGCGTTGCAGGCGGATGGCGTTGCGCGTGCCGTCGTCGAGCGTTCGCGGCACGAAGAAGCAGGTCACGCCCTCGGGAAGGCGCGCGAGCGTGAAGAACGCGTCGCTCATCGGTGCGGAGCAGAACCACTTGTGGCCATCCAGGCGCCAGGTGTCGCCGGAACGCCCGGCACGCGTCTGCACGGCGCGCAGGTCCGATCCGCCCTGCTTTTCCGTCATCGCCATCCCGATGGTGGCGCCTTTCTTCCCCTCGACCGCGATGGGACGTGGATCGTAGGCGTCGGC
>DATBEA010000183.1:0-4305 GCA_036276215.1 Usitatibacter sp. | reverse complement strand
GCGAGGCGCGCGGCGAGCGCGCTGCGGGAGGTCGTGTCGGTCATGAAGGCTTTTACCGGGGAACGTGCCAAACGAGTCGAGGCTGCGGCATTATGGACGAAATCCTCCGCGAGGAGCACGAGCACCATGCCCGCCGGCCGCCATTTCCTGCAGATTCCAGGTCCCACCAACGTGCCCGATCGCGTGCTGCGCGCGATCGACCGCCCGACCATCGACCATCGCGGCCCCGACTTCCAGGTGCTGGGCAAGGAAGTGCTCGAGGGCGTGAAGCGGATCTTCCAGACCCGCGAGCCCGTGATCATCTATCCCGCGTCCGGGACCGGCGCATGGGAAGCCGCGCTCGCCAACACGCTCTCGCCCGGCGACAAGGTGCTGATGTGCGAGACGGGCCATTTCGCGTCCCTCTGGCAGCGCATGGCCAAGCGCCTGGGCATCGAGGTGGAGCTCATCGCCGGCGACTGGCGCCACGGGGCGAACGCGAGCGAGATCGAGGCGCGGCTGGCCGCCGACAAGGGCCACGCGTTGAAGGCCGTGTGCGTGGTACACAACGAGACCTCCACGGGTGTCGTGAGCAACATCCCGGCGGTGCGCAAGGCGATCGACTCGGCCGGCCACCCGGCGCTGCTCATGGTGGACACCATCTCGTCGCTGGGCTCCATCGACTACCGCCACGACGAGTGGGGCGTGGACGTGACGGTCGGCGGCTCGCAGAAGGGGCTCATGCTGCCGCCGGGCCTGTCTTTCAACGCGATCTCGCAGAAGTCCCTCGCGGCTTCGAAGACCTCGCGCATGCCGCGCTCCTTCTGGGACTGGGGCGAGATGCTCGCCGCCAACGCCAACGGCTTCTTCCCCTACACGCCGGCCACCAACCTCCTCTACGGGCTGCGCGAGGCGATCCACATGCTCGAGGAGGAAGGCCTGCCCAAGGTCTTCGCGCGCCACGACCGCCACGCGGAAGCCACGCGCCGTGCCGTGCGCGCCTGGGGCCTGGAGATCCTCTGCGCCGACCCCGCCGAGTACAGCTCCTCGCTCACCGCCGTGATGATGCCGCCCGGGCACGACGCCGACCGCTTCCGCGCCGTGGTGCTGCGCAACTTCGACATGTCCCTGGGCCAGGGCCTGTCGAAGCTCTCGGGCAAGATCTTTCGCATCGGGCACCTGGGCGACTTCAACGACCTCACGCTCATGGGAACGCTCGCCGGCGTGGAGATGGGCCTGGAGCTCGCGGCCGTCCCCTCGAAGAAGGGCGGCATCCTCGCCGCCTCCGAATATCTCGCGGCCGAGGGCGCCCGGCGCGAGGCCGCGAAGCGCGCCGCCTGAACGCTGATGTAAAGTAGCCGCAACTGCCGATGCGCCGGCTCGATCCGGCGCACGCCGAAACCACGAACGACACGAGGAGATCCGCATGCATTCGATTCCGAGAAGGTTCGCCGCGGCCGCGGCGCTCGCCGCCCTGTGCGCGAGCGCTTTCGCCGCCGACGTGACGCTGCGCGCCTCGCACCAGTTTCCCGGCGGCAAGGGCGACGTGCGCGACGACATGGTGCAGATGATCGCGAAGGAGGCCAAGGCGGCCAATGTGGGACTCACCATCCAGGTCTATCCCGGCGCCTCGCTCTTCAAGGCGAACGACCAGTGGAACGCCATGGTGAACGGGCAGCTCGACATCACCCTCTTCCCGCTCGACTACGCGAGCGGCAAGGTGCCCGCGTTCAGCGCGACGCTCATGCCCGGGCTCATCCGCAACCAGGAGCGCGCCAAGCGCGTGAACCAGTCGCAGTTCATGAAGGACGTGCGCGCCGAGATCGAGAATCATGGCGTGATCGTGCTTTCGGACGCGTGGTTCGCGGGCGGGATGGCCGCGAGGGGGAAGTGCATCACCCATCCCAATGACCTGAAGGGCATGAAGTTCCGCGCCGCGGGGCCGACGTTCGCCGCCATGTGGGAGAACGCCGGGGCCAGCATCGTGAGCCCGCCCTCCAACGAGATCTACAACGCCTTCCAGAGCGGCGTCGTCGACGGGACCGACACGAGCCTCGGGACCTTCGGGTCGATGCGCCTCTACGAGGTCGCCGATTGCCTCACCGCGCCCGGCGAGAACGCCCTCTGGTTCATGTACGAGCCGGTGCTCATGTCGAAGAAGTCCTTCGACCGCCTCGACAAGAAGCAGCAGCAGGCGCTGCTCGACGCCGGCAAGAAGGCCCAGGCCTACTACGAGGGCAAGGCCGACGAGGTGAACAAGGAGACGATCAAGGCCTTCGAGGACCACAAGAAGAAGGTCGTGACGCTCACCGACGCCGACTACAACGCCTGGCTCGACGTGGCGAAGAAGAGCTCCTATGCCCGTTTCGCCAAGGACGTGCCGAACGGCCAGAAGCTGATCGACGAAGCCCTCGCGGTGAAGTAGGCCGGGCGAGCCTCGCTTGGACACGTTCATCCGGGGCGTGCGCGAGATCTCGCGCGCGGCGGGCGTGGCCGCGGCGTTCCTGATCGGGCTGGGAGTGCTGGTGATCTGCGACATGGTGGTGGAGCGGTACATCTTCGGCCGCACCACCATCTGGCAGATCGACGTCGTCACCTACGCGATCGTGGGCGCGACCTTCATCGGCAGCGCGTACGTCCTCATGTACCGCGGCCACGTGAACGTGGACATCCTGCCGATGTGGCTGCGCCCGCGCGCCCGCTTCTGGCTGGCGCTCTTCACGACGGTCGTGTCCATGGGTTTTTGCGTGACGCTGCTGATCGTCACCAGCCGCTACTGGTACGAGGCCTATTCCCAGAACTGGCGCTCCAACACCGTGTGGCGCGCACGCCTCTGGATCCCCTACCTCGCGATGCCCGCGGGCGTGGGACTGCTGGTGCTCCAGTACGTGGCCGAATTCCTCTCGCTCGTCACGGGGCGCGAGCCTCCCTTCGGCATCGTCGACCGGAAGAAGGCCGCATGACGCCGACCACGCAAGGGGCGATCGTGCTGGCGGCCACGCTCCTGCTGCTCTTCTCGGGCGTGCCCGTGGCCTTCGGCCTCGGGGCCATCTCGGTGGTGTTCCTCCTCATCTTCCAGGGCCTGGATGCGATGCACGTGGTCGCCGAGACCTTCTGGTCGGGCCTGGACGACTTCACGCTGGTCTCCATCCCGATGTTCGTGATGATGGGCGCGGCGATCGGCTCGTCGCCCGCGGGCAAGGATCTCTACGAGGCGCTCGACCGCTGGCTCTACCGGCTTCCCGGCGGGCTCGTCATCTCGAACCTGGGGGCCTGCGCGATCTTCGCCGCGCTCACGGGGTCCTCTCCCGCGTGCTGCGCCGCGATCGGGCGCATGGGCATCCCCGAGATGCGCAGCCGCGGGTATCCCGACGATGTGGCCACCGGCTCCATCTGCGCGGGTGGAACGCTCGGCATCCTCATCCCGCCGTCGGTCACCTTCATTCTCTACGGAATCGCGACCGAGACCTCCATCGGGCGGCTCTTTCTCGCGGGGGTGGTGCCGGGGCTCATGCTCACGGGCCTTTTCATCCTGTGGACGCTCTTCATCATCTGGAAGCGCGGCTTCCGAAGCCACGCGCCGGATTTCCGCTACACGTGGAAGCAGAAGCTCGGCTCGATCCCGAAGGTCACGCCCTTCCTCGCGATCATCGTGGCGGTGATGTACGTGCTCTACGGCGGCGTGGCCACGCCCTCGGAGGCGGCCGGCGTGGGCGCGGCATTCTGCGTCCTCTTCGCGCTCGTGATCTACCGGATGTGGAAACCCGGGCAGTGGTGGGCGATCCTGCGCGACACCATGCGCGAATCGGTGATGATCCTCATGATCATCGCCGGGGCGGTGCTCTTCGGCTACATGCTCACCTCGCTCTACCTCACCCAGACGCTCGCCCAGGCGATCGCCGACGCGCACGTGAACCGCTGGGTGCTGATGGGGATGATCAACGTGTTCCTGCTGGTGTGCGGCTTCTTCATCCCGCCCGCGGCGATCATCCTCATGACGAGCCCGATCCTGCTGCCGATCATCACCGCCGCGGGGTTCGACCCGGTCTGGTTCGGCGTGATCCTCACGATCAACATGGAGGTGGGGCTCATCCATCCGCCCGTGGGGCTCAACATCTACATCGTGAACTCCATCGCGCCCGACGTGCCGGTCACCACGGTGATGTGGGGCACCATCCCCTACGTGCTCTGCATGTTCCTCGCGATCGTGATCCTCAGCGTGTTCCCGGAGATCGCCACCTGGCTGCCGGACCACCTGATGGGGCCGGTCCGGCACAAGTAAGGGTCGCGCTACCGATAGAACAGGTGGACCAGCCCGAGGCCTGT
>DATBEA010000182.1:0-4385 GCA_036276215.1 Usitatibacter sp. | reverse complement strand
GGGCCGTCGGGCGCGGGCAAGACCACCGTCTTCCAGCTGCTGCTTCGCTTCTACGATCCGTCGAAGGGGCGCGTGCGCATCGACGGCGTGGACGCGCGCGACGCCGAGCCGCGCGAGCTTCGCCGCCGCGTGGCCGTGGTGGCCCAGGACCCGGTGATCTTCGCGGCGAGCGTGATGGACAACGTGCGCTACGGCAGGCCCGAGGCGAGCGCGGACGAGGTGCACCAGGCCCTCGAGATGGCCAACGCACGCGACTTCGTGATGCGCCTTCCCGAGGGGCTGGACACCTCCCTCGGCGAGCGCGGCGTGAAGCTTTCGGGCGGGCAGCGCCAGCGGATCGCGATCGCGCGGGCGATCCTCGCCGATCGTGCGATCCTCCTCCTCGACGAGGCCACCAGCTCGCTCGACGCGCAAAGCGAGAAGGCGGTGCAGCTCGCCCTCGAGCGCCTCATGCGCGGGCGCACCACCCTTGTCATCGCGCACCGCCTCGCAACCGTTAAGAGCTCGAACCGGATCGTCGTCATGGACCACGGAAAGATCGTCGCCACGGGAACCCACGGCTCGCTCGTCGCGGAGAACGGGCTGTACGCGCGCCTCGCCGCTCTGCAGTTCGCGGCCAACGCGCAATGAAGGCGCGCGTCTTCGCGGCGGCGGTTCTGGCGGCCCTCTCCTCGCTGGCACTCGCCCAGCCGGCCGAGGATCCCTACCGGGAGCTCGAGGATGCGAGCCTTCCCGGGACCCAGGCCTTCTTCCGGGAGCAGGGCGAGCGCACGCGCGCCGCCCTGGACGCCCTGCCGGGCCGCGCGGCGCTCCTGCAGCGCATCGAGGCGTTCTCGGCCACGACCACCACGCTCACCGCGCTCGAGGTGGCGAACAGCAATCGCGTGTTCTACCTGAAGCGCGCGCCCGGGCAGCCCGCGGCGCTGCTGTGCATGCGCGAGAAGATCTCCGCGCCGGAGCGCGTGCTGGTGGATCCGGCGCGCTATGCCAGGGCGGGTGCCCCGGCCTCGATCGAATGGCTGAGCGCCTCGCCCGACGGACGCCATGTCGCCTACGGCGTTTCGGGAGGCGCGGGCACGGATACGGTGCTGCACGTCGTGGCGGTCGATGGCGGCGAGCTTCCGGTGGCGATCGACCGCACCCGTCTCGCGGGCGACCTTGCCTGGCATCCCGACGGGCACTCGTTCTTCTATGCGCGCGCCGCGAACACGGGCGCGCCGGGCAAGCGCTACGCGAACATGCGGGTCTACCGGCACCTGCTCGGGCGCGATGCCGCGTCCGACGAGGTCGTGTTCGCCTCGGGCGTGGGCGGCGCGCGCGACGTTCCCGAGTTCGTCTATCCCTCGATCTACATCCCGTTCGATTCGCGCCACGCGTACGCGATCGCGCGCGACGGGCTGCGCCGCGAGATCGCGGTGCACGTGACGGATCTGCGCGAGCTCGCCGCGGGCAAGCCGCATTGGCGCAAGATCGTGGGGTACGACGACGACATCCTCGCCATCGAGGGCTGGAAGGACGACCTCTTCCTCCTGAGCCACAAGGGCGCAGGCCGCCACCGCATCCTGCGCATGAAGGGTGACGGCGACTTCAAGGCCGCGCGCGTGGCCGTGCCCGAGGGCGACTCGGTGATCGAGGCCATGGCGCTCGCGCGCGACGCGCTCTACCTGCGCACGATGGTGGGCGGCATCGACCGGCTGGAGCGCGTGGGCATCGGTTTCCTGGGCGGCCTGCACGCGCCCGAGTACGTGCGCACCCCTTTCGACACCTCCATTTCGCAGATCGTCGCGCACCCGCGCGACACCGGCGTGCTGCTTCGCCTCCAGGGCTGGATCGATCCGCCGGCCGTGGTCCAGGTCGATGCACGCGGCGAGACTCGCGACACGAAGCTCATCGCGCCCTCGGCCGCCGATTATTCGGATATGGACGAAGTGCGCCTCTACGCGCCGGCCTACGACGGCGCGCGCATTCCCGTGACGCTCATCTACAAGAAAGGCACCACGCTCACGGGGCAGCACCCGACGCTGCTCACGGCCTACGGCGCATACGACGTCTCGCTCAAGCCCAGCTTCGATCCCACGCGCCTCGCATGGCTCGAGCGAGGCGGCGTCTGGGCCGTGGCGCACGTGCGCGGCGGCGGAGAGTACGGCGAATCGTGGCACGACGCGGGCCGCGGCGCGGCAAAGGGCAACACGGTCGCGGACCTCCTCGCCGTTTCCGATTACGTGGTGCGCTACGGCTTCACGAATCCCAGGAAGCTCGCCCTCGTGGGTTCGAACGCGGGCGGAATCGCGCTGGGCGGCGCCATCACCCGCCGCCCCGAGCTCTTCGCCGCGGCGGTGGGCCGCGAGCCGATGATGGACATGCTGCACTACGAGGCGATGCCGAGCGGGCCCTCGAACGTCCCCGAATTCGGCTCGGCCGCCACGCCCGACGGCGTGCACCAGCTGCGCGCCATCTCGCCCTTGCACCAGGTGAGGGACGAGATGCCGTATCCCGCGGTGCTCCTCACCGCCGCGATGAACGATCCCGACGTCGAGCCGTGGCAGCCGGGCAAGATGGCCGCGCGCCTGCAGGCGGCGACCAGCAGCGGCAAGCCCGTGCTGCTCCGCGTCGATTCGGGCGCAGGCGACAACGCGCGCCGCGCCGAGAACGAGGAGCTCGCCGACATCTATTCCTTCCTGCTCTGGCAGCTCGGCGATCCGGCCTTCCAGCCGGCCGCCCCGACGGTGCCGAGCCCGCCCGCAACGCCGGCGACGGCGGCACCGCCAGCGCAGGAACCCTCGAAGCAATAGCCGGGGCGGGGCGAAGTCGAGGCGGGCGTCGCTGTCGAGACCTGGAGGTCGCCGCGGCTTGGCCGCGGTGCCCTCGCCGTTCCTGCTGTGCAATCAGCCCTGCAAGGTCGAGGCGGGCGTCGCTATCGAGACCTGGAGGTCGCCGCGGCTTGGCCGCGGTGCCCTCGCCATTCCCGCAATGACGGCGCCGGCACAACTGCGTGCCAGGAGCGGATCCAACCCTGATTCGTCGGTTGTGGCTGGCACGCGTTGTTGCTCGGGCTGCCCCGTCACCGCGGATAGGCTCGGCGCCCCCCAAAGGTCTCGAGAGCGACGCCCGCCTCGCCGCCGTCTGTGCGATAGGTCCGCAAGGTCGAGGTGGGCGCCGCTATCGAGACCTGGAGGTCGCCGCGGCTCGGCCGCGGTGCCCTCGCCATTCCCGCAATGACGGCGCCGGCACAACTGCGTGCCAGGGGCGGATCCAACCCTGATTCGTCGGTTGTGGCTGGCACGCGTTGTTGCTCGGGCTGCCCCGTCACCGCGGACAGGCTCGGCGCCCCCCAAAGGTCTCGAGAGCGACGCCCGCCTCTCCTTGGCGTGATCCCTGGTTGCTGCGATCCCGACGAATCCGTTGGCAGCCCGCGGGTGAGGCGGCCACCGCTTTCGCCAACCTTGAAGGGCGCCGAGCCTTTCGCAAGTGACGGGGCAGCCTCGCAAAGGGGCGTGCCAGCCACTGCCGTCATCAAAACCCGGGCTCTCGATCTGGCGCGCACCCTTGCGGGCGCCGTCATTTGCGGGAATGGCGAGGGTTCCGGCGCGATCGCAGAGCGGCGGCGCCCTTCCAGGTTGGCGAAAGCGGTGGTCGCTTCAACCGCGGGCCAGCGAACTCTCCCGAGCCAGGAGACTCTCAGCAGGGAGCGGCATCCGCCGCGGGAGTCCCGCCATGATCCAGCTCAGCGTTCCAGACATCACCTGCGCCCAGTGCGCCTCGGTCATCGCCAACGCGGTCAAGGGACGCGACCCGGGCGCCAAGTGCGACGTGGACATCGAGACCAAGCGCGTGACCTTCGAGAGCCACCTTCCGCCCACGGACTTCATCGAGGCGCTGGAGGAGGTGGGATACAGCTCGTTCCTGGCGCAGGTCTGAGATGTTTCTGACATACTCGGCCGCGTGGATGTCGATGCGTACTGGGAGTATTCCGATCCGGCGGCGAGCGAGGCGCGCTTTCGCGAAGCGCTAGCTTCCGCGCGCGGCGAGGAGCGCCTCGAGATCCTCACGCAGGTCGCGCGAAGCTACGGCCTGCGCAAGCGCTTCGACGACGCGCACCGGGTCCTGGACGACATCTCCCACGAGGCCGAGGGCGCGGGCCCGCGCGTGCGCGCCCGCTACCTTCTCGAACGCGGCCGTACCTTCAATTCGGCGGGCCACTCGCTCGAGGCGCGCGTGAAGTTCACCGAGGCGTGGGACGTGGCGGGCGCGGCGCACGAGGAGGGCCTCGCGGTCGATGCGGCCCACATGGTCGCGATCACCTTCGAGGGCACGCCGGAGGCGCTGGAGTGGAACGCGAAGGGCCTCGCGGCCGCGCGCCGCTCGACCGACGCGAAGGCGCAGTC
>DATBEA010000181.1:0-3244 GCA_036276215.1 Usitatibacter sp. | reverse complement strand
AGCCCACCAACATCGTCCACAGCAACCACTCCATCATCCTCATGGCGCTGGGACGCCACGAGGACGCCCGGCACACCATCGAGGCGGCCTTCGGGCGCGGGACCGACGCGTACTACCTGCGGCTCGACGCCTACCAGGAAGCCTTCCTGCGCGGCGACGACGAGGCCATGCGCCGGCACTTCGACGCGGTGGCCGGGCGCCAGGGCGAGGAGGATTTCCTCATCGCCGCGCAGGCCGATACCGAGGCGTATTTCGGGCGCCTCGAGCGCTCCCGTGAGCTTTCGGCGCGCGCCGCCGAATCGGCGCTTCGGGCGGGGGTGCCCGAAACGAGCGCGTTGTGGCTCGCGCAGGCCGCGCTTCGCGAGGCCGAGCTCGGGTTCTCGGAGCGCGCGATCGACCTCGCCGACGCGGCGCTCGAACGCTCGCCCGGGCGGCAGGTGCGCTGCATCGCGGGCTACGCGCTCGCTCGCGCCGGCGATCGTTCCATGGTCGACGACATCGTTTCGGGCCTGGACCGCGAATATCCCGAGGACACGGTAGTGCAGCGCTACTGGCTGACCAGCATCCGCGCCGCGATGGCCCTTGCCAAGGGCGATTGGCGCACGGCGCTACGGGCGCTCGAGCCCGCCGAATCGATCGAGCTCGGGCTCACGGTTCCGTTCGAGTCCGGGTTCGCGATCCCCGTATACCTGCGCGGCCTCGCCTACGCCGCCGGGAGCAAGCACGAGGAAGCGTCCGCGGAATTCGCCAGGATCGAGGCGCGTCCCGGCCTGCTCAAGAACTTCGTGATCTACCCGCTGGCGGTCAAGGCCCGCGCGGCGCTTCGAGGCTAGCCGCATGGAGGAAATGAACGGGCGAGGCGGCCACTCGGATGCGCTGGTCCTCTTCGGGATCACCGGCGATCTCGCGCGCAAGAAGATCTTCCCCGCGCTCTATGCGATGGCGAAGCGGGGCGCGCTCAAGGTGCCCGTGCTGGGTGTCGCGTCGTCCGCCCTCACCGACACCCAACTGAGGAGCCGAGCGCGCGAATCGATCGCCGAGGCCGGCAAGGTCGACGATGCGAAGGCGCTTCGCCACGTGCTCGCTTCGCTCAAGTACGTGCAGGGCAACTACAACGATGCCGGAACGTTCACGCGCCTGAAGGCCGCGCTCGGCAAGGCGCGGCGGCCTGTCTTCTACCTCGCCATTCCCCCGGTGCTCTTTCCAAGGGTGATCGAGAGCCTCGGCGCTTCGGGCCTCGCGAAGAACGGCCGCGTCATCGTCGAGAAGCCCTTCGGCCGCGATCTCGCCTCGGCGCGCGAGCTGAACCTCATGGCACGCTCGGTCTTCCCGGAAGACGCCATCTTCCGCATCGATCACTTCCTCGCCAAGGAAGCGATCATGAACATCCTGTATTTCCGCTTCGCGAACTCCTTCCTCGAGCCTGTCTGGAACCGGAACTACGTGGCGAGCGTGCAGGTGACGCTCGCCGAATCGTTCGGCGTGGAAGGGCGCGGCGCCTTCTACGAGACCGCGGGTTGCCTGCGCGACGTGATCCAGAACCATCTCTTCCAGATCGTGGCCCTCCTCGCCATGGAGCCGCCCACGTATCGCTCGTTCGGCGCGGTGCACGGCGAGACCGTGGACATCCTGAAGGCGATGCGCCCGCTCGCCTCCGCCGACGTCGTGCGCGGCCAGTACGCGGGCTACCGCAGCGAGCCCGGCGTGGCCAAGCGCTCGGACGTGGAGACTTTCTGCGCGCTGCGCCTCTTCATCGATTCGTGGCGCTGGGCGGGCGTGCCGTTCTACCTGCGCTCGGGAAAGTCCCTCGCCACGACCGCCGCGGAAGTGATCGTCCAGCTGAAGGCGCCGCCGCAGCGGCTCTTCGAGGACGCGACGAGCGACATCCTCGGCGCCGACTATTTCCGCTTCCGCCTGCAGCCCAATTCCGCGGTCGCGATCGCCGCGCGCGTGAAGCGCACCGGCAAGGAGTTCGTGGGCGACCAGAAGGAGCTCCTCCTCATCGACGAGCGCCACGGCGAGGAAGCGCCCTACGAGCGGCTGCTGGGCGATGCGATGGAAGGCAACGATTCACTCTTCACCCGCGAGGACGCCGTGGAAGCCGCGTGGGCGGTCGTCGAGCCCGTGCTCGAGCATCATCCGCGCGCACGGCCCTACCGGAAGGGAAGCTGGGGGCCGAAGGAAGCCGATGCGCTCATCGCCGCGGACGGGGGCTGGCGTAACCCCTGATTCGCTGTAGCCACGGAGCGACATCGCCCGAAGTTCCTCGAACTGCTCCGTTTGGATGGTGCAATCGAAATATTACGGGCCGAACTCCGCGCGTCCCTGCGTTTCTCATCCAGACAGCCTCACAACTGGAGAGACGCATATGACTATCCGACCGAATGTTCGCAGCACCCTGCTGGTGGCCGCGCTCGCTGCCGTGGGCGCTACCGCGTGGGCGACCGACGACACGCTGTCGAGCTCGTCTTCCATCCCGTCCAACAGCGCGCTGGACCAGCCTTCGGTCGCGGCGACGAATGATGCCGTGGCGCCCGGTTCGTCCGTGGCGGTGAACGACTCGCTCGCGCCGAACGAAGGCGTCATCCCGGCCGAATCGCCGGCCACGCCCGTCGTGGACCGCAACGTGGAGGCGCAGCCGCCGGTGACCGTGGAACAGCGCCGCCTTTCGAACGACGAGCGCATCCAGTCGCAGGTGATGGACAGGATCGCGGGCGCCCGCAACATCTCCGGCAAGATCGGCGTCGAGTCGTACAACGCCGTCGTGACGCTCACGGGCTACACCACCACGACCGCCCAGGCCGACCGCGCAAGCCGCTACGCAGGTGGCGTGATGGGCGTGAAGTACGTGCAGAACGAGATCCGCTCGCGCATGGGCGGGTCCATCTAGAGGTTGGATTCCCGCCAGCGCGGGAATGACGCGCCAGGGGGCCTTCGGGCCCCTTTTTCTTGCCCATTCCTCTATCATTCGGTGCAATGAAGAAAGCATTCCTGTTCGTCCTCGCAGTCCTCGCAGTCGCATCGATCACCGCAGGCGTCGTCTTCCGCAGCCGGTTCGAGTCCGACCCCCCGCAGGTCAGTGTTTCGGCCGCGACCGACTCGATCGGCCTGGCGCCCTTCGAGATCACCGTGACCGATTCCGGAAGCGGGCTCAGGTCCGTGACCGCGACGATCTCGCAAGGCGGCGCCGAGCAGAGCCTCGCCAACGACCAATACCCCCACCCCATTCCCGAGAAGAAGATCG
>DATBEA010000180.1:0-6589 GCA_036276215.1 Usitatibacter sp. | reverse complement strand
CATCCGAGTTCGCCGCCGCGCTTCGCGCGAGGGCACGCGACCGCGTCGAGTGGGTCGATGCGCGCGCCGCCGACCGCGTCATCGTCATCGCGGCGAACGATCCCGCGGCGCTGCGACGGACCCTCGACGAGGCCGCGAGCGCGGGCCGGCCGATCGTGGTCGTGCTCGCGAGCGACCGCCCGTCGGTAGACGCGGACACTTCCCTGCGCGCCAACGCACTCGTCGCCGCGTGGAACCTGGGGCCCATGGGCGCGAAGGCGACGGCTGCCGTCCTCTTCGGCGATGCGAACCCGTCGGGCAAGCTTCCGCTCACCCTCGCGCGCAGCCCGGGCGAGCTGCCGCTCTTCCACGACGCGAAGCCGTCCTCGCAGCTTCCCTACCTCTTCGACGACGGCAAGCCGCTCTATGCGTTCGGCTTCGGCCTTTCGTACACGGCGTTCGAGGTAAGCGTGCCGAAGGTCGCGAAAGCCCGTGTTCCCGAAGGCGCGCCGGTCGCGGTGTCCGTGGAAGTGCGCAACACGGGCGCGCGCCGCGGCGAGGAAACCGTGCAGGTGTACGTGCGCGACAAGGTGAGCACGGTGACCACGCCCGTGATTCGGCTCGCGGGTTTCCGCAAGATCGCCCTCGGCCCGGGCGAGAAGCGCACGGTGAAATTCTCCATCGCCGCGACAAGGCTCGCTCTCTGGGACGGCGCGATGCATCACGTCGTGGAGCCCGGGGAATTCGAGGTCCTCGCCGGTTCCGACTCGGCGCACCTGCGCGGGGCCGCGGTCACGGTTCTCGCGAAAGGCAGGCGCTGATGCGCGCCAGCCGGCGCAAGGCACTGAAGGGGATGGCGGGCCTCTCCGCACTGGGCGCCCTGGCGCCGCTCGCCTCCGTGGGTGCGGCCTCCGATTCGCCGCCGCCATACAAGGACGCGACGCTTCCGGTCGAGGAACGCGTGAAGGACCTCCTCTCGCGAATGACGCTCGAGGAGAAGGTCGCGCAGATGATCGCCCTCTGGGCCACGAAGGAGGACATCCTCGCCGACGGGGCGAGCGACTTCTCGGCCGCGAAGGCCGCCAAGGCCTACCCGAACGGATTTGGCCAGGTCACGCGCGCTTCCGACCGCAAGGGCGCGCCGAACATTCCCGGCGTGCGTTGGCGTTCGAGCGAAGACACGGTGCGCTTCGTGAACGACATCCAGCGCTGGGCAGTGGAGCGCACGCGGCTCGGCATCCCGGTGCTCTTCCACGAGGAGTGCCTCCACGGGTTCATGGCGGCGGACGCCACGATGTTCCCCATGGCGATCGCCATGTCGGGAAGCTTCGACCCGGCGCTTGTGCGCGAGGTGAACGCGGTGATCGCGCGCGAGGTGCGCGCGCATGGCTCGAGCCTCGTCCTCTCGCCGGTGGTGGACATCGCGCGCGACCCGCGCTGGGGCCGCATCGAGGAGACCTTCGGCGAGGATCCGTACCTGTGCGCGGAGATGGGCGTGGCCTCCGTCACCGGGTTGCAGGGCGAAGGACGCACGCTCGGCCCGGGGCACGTGTTCGCGACGCTCAAGCACATGACCGGCCACGGCGAGCCGCAGGCCGGGCGCAACGTGGCACCCGCGTTCGTGGGCGAGCGCGAGCTGCGCGAGAGCTTCTTCCCGCCGTTTCGCGAGGTCGTGAAGCGCACCGGAATCCAGTCGGTGATGCCGTCGTACAACGAGATCGACGGCATTCCCTCGCACGCCAACCGCTGGCTGATCGGCCACGTGCTGCGAGGGGAATGGGGCTTCGACGGCGTGATCGTGAGCGACTATTTCGCGGTCGAGCAGCTCGCGAGCCTGCACCACGTCGCTGCCGACAATGACGAGGGAGCGATCCGCGCACTCGCTACCGGCGTGGACTGCGAGCTTCCCGACGGCAAGGCCTACCGCGCCCTCCCGGCGCTGGTGCGCGCGGGCAAGGTGCCCGAGCCGGCGATCGACATCGCATGCGCGCGGATGCTCGCGCTCAAGTTCCGCGCGGGACTCTTCGAGTCGCCCTACGCCGATGCCGAGGCCGCGCGCACGCTCACGGGCAACGACGAGGCGCGCGCCCTCGCCCTTCGCGCCGCGCGCCGCTCCCTCTGCCTGCTCGCCAACGACGGCACGCTGCCGCTCACGCCCGGCGCGCACAAGCGAATCGCGGTCATCGGCCCCAATGCGGCGGTCGCGCGCCTGGGCGGCTATTCGGCCAAGCCCCGCCACGCGGTGTCGCTGCTGGAAGGCGTGAAGGCCCGCGTGGGCGACAAGGCCGAGGTGCTCTTCGCACAGGGCATGCACATCACGCAAAGCGAGGAGCGCGAGGAGGACGACGTGCGACTGGGCGATCCCGCGAAGAACCGCGAGCTCATCGCCCAGGCCGCCGCGCTCGCGAAAACCTGCGACGTCGTGCTGCTCGCGATCGGCGACACCGAGCAGACGAGCCGCGAGGCGTATTCCACCAGCCACCTGGGCGATCGCTCCAGCCTGGGGCTCGTGGGCGACCAGGACGCGCTCCTGGATGCGCTCCACGAAACGGGCAAGCCCGTCGTGGTGCTCGCGATCAACGGGCGTCCCGCGAGCTATCCCAACGTCGCCGCCAAGGCACGCGCGATCCTCGAGTGCTGGTATCCCGGGCAGGAGGGCGGCACGGCCATGGCCGGAGCCCTCTTCGGCGACGTGAACCCGGGTGCCAAGCTTCCCGTGACTGTCGCTCGCGACGTGGCGCAGGTTCCGATCTACTACAACGAGCGGCCCGCGCCGCGCCTGGGTGAAGGCGACCGCACGCCGCTCTTCCCCTTCGGATTCGGGATTTCGTACACGACGTTCGATCTCGCCGCGCCGCGGCTCTCGGCGCAGCGCGTGCGCGCGGGCGAGAGCGTCGTGGTCGAAGTGGATGTCCGCAACACGGGCAAGCGCGAAGGCGACGAGGTGGTGCAGGTGTACGTGCATCCACGGCGCTCTTCGGTGGCAAGGCCCGCGAAACAGCTCGCCGGCTTCTCGCGCGTGACGCTCGCCCCGGGCGAATCGCGCACCGTTCGAATCACCCTCGACGCGAAAGCCTTCCGCATCTGGGATGCGTCGATGAAGGAAACCATCGAGCCCGGCCTTTTCGACATCCTGTCCGGCCCCAACTCACGCGACCTCCAGGCTGCCGTGCTGGAGATCGCCGCCTGAACCCAGGGAGATGCGATTGAACCGACGCGAAGCCACGAAGATGCTCCTCGGCGCGGGCGCGGCCTGCGTCGTTCCCGGTTGCGCAATCACGGGCGAGCGCCCCGAAACGCCGCTCGATGCCCTCGCACGAACCAAGGGAATGCGATTCGGCAACGCCATCGGCATCTCGGGCGGCGGCTCGCGCTTCAAATCCCGCTTCCACGACGAACGTTACCGCGCCCTCATGGCGCAGGAATGCGGCGTGCTCGTCTGCGAGAACGAGACCAAGTGGCAGCACCTGCGCCCTCGGCCCGACGTGTTCCGCTTCGGCGAGGCCGACGAGATGTTCGCGTGGGCCGCCTCCCAGCGCATGCTCGTGCGCGGCCATACGCTCATGTGGCAGCCGCCGAAGTGGATGCCCCGGTGGGTGAACGAGCACGACTTCGGCGCGCAGCCGGCGAAGGAAGCCGAGCGGCTCCTCGTCGAGCATGTCTCCACCGTGTGCCGCCATTTCGGCGGCCAGGTCTCGAGCTACGACGTGGTGAACGAGGCCGTGGACCCGAAGACGGGCGAGCTTCGCTCCAACGTCTTCACCGAGCGCCTCGGCGCCCACGAGCAGCTCGACCTCATGTTCCGCCTCGCGCAGGAATACGCCCCGCAGGCGCAGCTGGTCTACAACGACTACATGAGCTGGGGCGACGGATATACGAAGCATCGCGCCGGGGTGCTCGCCCTGTTGCGCGAATTCCGCCGCCGCGGCACTCCCGTGCAGGCGCTGGGACTGCAGAGCCACATCGGCGCCACCGAGGACGGATCGGAGGCCGCGAGCCGGCCGAGCTACGAGGGCGACTGGCGCAAGTTCCTCGACGAGGTCACGGCCATGGGTTACGACCTCCTCATCACGGAATTCGACGTGAACGACCGTGAGCTTCCCGCCGACGCCGGGAAACGCGACGAGCAGGTGGCCGCCCTCGGGCGCCGCTACCTGGACCTCACCCTTTCGTACCCGCAGGTGAAGACGATGATGACCTGGGGCATGGTCGATCCCACGAGCTGGCTCCAGGACCGCTACCCGCGCCCCGACGGATTGCCGCAACGGCCCAACCCGTACGATGGGGAATATCGCGCCAAGCCCCTGCGCACCGCGATCGCGAAGGCGATGCTGGACATGCCGGAGCGCAAGTCCCGCTAGCGCTTCGCGAGCAGCTCGCCCAGCTCGGCCTCGTGGCGGCGCGCGAGCGCCACCAGCTCGTCGTCGATGGGATTGCCGGCGCAGTCGGCCACGAGCCCGTGCTCGAGCATGTGCTTCACCGTTTCCTCCAGCATCGAGCGCAACGTCCCCACCGGCCGGTGATCGAGCCGCGACACGGCCTTGGCGTTGCTGTAGGGGCGATGGACGTTGAACTGCGAGGGTTCGGGCACGTGGCGCCTGAATACGATCGAGGGGACCGCCACCACTTCGAGCTCGCGGCCCACGACGGAAGCGATCGCGCGGTAGTAGTCGAGCTGCGTCACGGTCTCGGCGCCCACGGCATTGAAGACCTCGCCGCCCGCGACGGGGCTTTCGAAGGTGCGCATGACCCAGCTCGCGATGTCCACGGCGTACACGGGCGTCATCAGGTTGCGGCCGCCGTCGATGGCGGGAACGGGCTTGCCCTTCATGATCCGGTCGACGAGGTAGGGGCTGCGGCTCCAGAGGCTCGTCGTGAGGAAACCGCGCCCGAGGATGTGGCTCGGGCGGATCACGGTCGCGCGCCGGCCAAGGCCTTCGAGAACAACGCGCTCGCACGCGGCCTTGCCCTTCGCATACGCGGTCACCGGCGCCACGTCGCGCTTCTCGGTGACCGGCATCGCGCCCACGTCCTCGCCGTAGACGTCCACGCTGCTGATGAGCACCACGCGGCGCGCTTTCGGGAAGAGCTCCACGAGATCCTGCGCCCGCTCGGGGTCGAAGCAGATGGAGTCGACCACGGCTTCGGGCGCGAAGCGCTCGATATCTCCCGCATGGAAGCGCAGGTCCGCGCGGTCCGCCAGGAGGGACTTCACCGCGAGCGAAGCGGGGATGGGCCGCTTGCCGCGCGTGACCACCATCACGTCGTGGCCTCCGGCGACCGCCAGCTCGGCGAGGCGCACCGAGAAGTTGCCCGTGCCCCCGATGAGGAGGATGCGCATGGCTAGGGCACCCGGGGGCTTTCGGGAGGACCGAGGTAGCTGGGCTTCATCCCGCCCGCGTCGACCACGAGCTTCTCGAGCACCACGCCGGGATCGAGCGCCCAGTACTTGAGCACGTGCGGCCCGGGCTTGGCGACCACGTGGCGGGTCGTGAGCTCCGTGACGCCGTCCAGCACCGTGCGGCTCCAATGCTCCCTCGACTCGTCGGCGTGCACGTTCACGACCTGCGGCGGCTCGTCGTCGAAGGAGATCGCGTAGCGCAGGCCCGGGCCGGGCTGGATCTTCTGCGTCGGCGCGAGGATCGCATGCACCGCGACCATGCCCGCATCGTAGAGGTTCATCGCGTATTCGAGGCGCATGCCGTCGGCGGGTGGCGCATCGACCGGGAGTGTGGTCATCGCCCCGAGCGTGCGGCCAAGATCCGGGACCCGCAGCCACTCGCGCCCCGGTGCGGCGACGGCGCGCGAGTAGTGCTCCGCCTCGATGGAGACCACGCCTCCCGTCTCGACGAATCCCGGCGGCGGCGTTGTCTCGCGATTCACGACGGGAACGATCACGGTCACCTTGCGCTCGCCCGGGCCGGAGATCGTGAGGGTCGCCTGCTGGATGCCGCGCGGGACCTGGTCCCACCTGGCGCCGACCTCGATCCGCTTGTCGGCGCCCACGTCCCCCTCCTCCGCGCTCAAGGTGATCCACGGCTCGCTCGCCGCGACCGTGAAATGGAACCGGGCCTCGCCGCGGTTGAAGACCTCCACGTAGCGCGTGCGCTTCTCGAAGGCGTCGAGCGCGGGAAGCGAAAGGCGCATTCCGCCGCGCGATGCGACCTCGCTGCCTTCGACGGCCACCCCCATCTCGGGCGCGTCGGGCACCTGGATCCTCGATACCGCCGGCATGATGTTGCGCGGCGGGTCGTACCACGCGGTATAGCCCAAATGTGTTTGCGACATCATCTCGTCCCACTTGCCCCCGGCACGCGCCTGGTAGCTGTGGGCGAGCGCCGCATCGTAGGTGAAGAGCTCGCTCGCCTGCATTGCGAGCGCATTCGCCGACGCGCGCCCCTGGGCGGCGTAGAGGCGATTCCTCCCCGCGATCACCTGGAGGTCGGTCACGACCGAGGCCGCCGCCGCGGGATACATCACGAGCTCGAAGAACGCGTCGCGCTTTGCGAGCGGGAGCGTGGCGTCGATCGCGCTCGCGCGCCTGGCGATCTCCCGGAAGTCGGACGCGACCGTCTCGGCTTCCCGATAGTCGACCAGGCTATACGTAGAA
>DATBEA010000179.1:0-3828 GCA_036276215.1 Usitatibacter sp. | reverse complement strand
ACGTTGCCGGCGTAGATGGGCGACCCGAACGTGGTGCGAATCCCCTTCGTCTCCACCATGTCCTTGTACGCGATGGGCAGCCCCGCCAGCGGCCCGGCGCGAGGCGCGGTGCGCGAGGGCTTGCGATCCATCTTCTTCGCTTCGGCGAGCGCTTGCTCGGGAAGGAAGGTCACGATCGCGTTCACCTTCGGATTCACGCGCTCGACCTGCGCGATGAAGGCCTTCATCACCTCGACGCGCGAGATCTTGCGGGCGCGAAGGAGTCGCGCAAGCTTGCGGGCGGAAGCGAAGGCGATGTCGCTCATGGTGCGGGAATCATAGCGTCCTTAAGCTTCCCTTAATCGCGGCGGAATATGCTCGCCCGATGATCGAGGTGATGGATGGATTCCCGGGGGAGGTCCTCGCCGTGCGGGCAACAGGCCACGTGAGCGGACGCGACTACCGCGACACCTTGATCCCCGAAGCCCTGATGAACGTGGAGCGCCACGGCTCCCTCAGGATGATCTTCCTCGTGGACCGGGACTTCGCGGGCTTCGTGGCCGCCGGCTGGTGGGCGGACGTGCGGCTGGGCATGCGCCACTGGGGCGAGTTCGGCCGCGTGGCGATCGTGACCGACCTCGAGCCCGTCGCCACCGCCGCGCGTCTTTTTCGGCCCCTGTTCCGCCATTCCGTGCGCGTCTTCCCGCTGGAAGCGATCACGGAGGCGACACGCTGGGTCTCCCAGCATGCGGCGGACGCGGCGCGCCACCAGCTCGCGCAATAGCCGCAACCCCTACTGCTGCATCATCCCGCGGAGCGTGCCCGCGATCTCCAGCACGTGCGCCGGCGCGGGCTCGCTCGACATGGCGGCGCGGCGGGCGGCGCCCTGCTCGAGCAGGGCGGCGTCGAGCGGCGACTCGATGGCGCGCTTGCTCGTCCCCGGGCCCACGCCCGTGCGCACCCGGGTGCCGCTCTTCGTCCTGTGGCCGAGGAAGAAGAGCCCGGATCCGGTCGGACTCGAGGACTTGAGGTACGTCCAGCTCTGGCCTTCGATCCGGTTCAGGGTGTGCATGGTGAAGATGTAGAGCGTGTAGTAGGAGGTGGACGAGTCGAGGAGGATGCTGAACTCGCCGTTGGCCGGAAACCAGGCGCCCACGGCCAGATCGCTGCTCGATCCGGTGCGGTTACCCGCGATGTATGGGCCCGAAGAGGCCGTGGCCAGGGTGCTCAGCTCGATTCGCTCGCCGAAATAGATCGGGAAGCTCGGCTCGCCTTCCGTGGTCGACCACTCGCCCGCGAGCGCCTCGCGCGCGTTGACGCCGTACCCCGACCAATCCTGGCGAACCAGGCCGATCGCGGTCCCGAGCATCGTGAGCGAGGCGGTCCGCTCGGAAGTGAAGGCGATCGACGCCGATCCCACGCGAGTCGCGTTGGCCTGACGGTAGGAGCAGCCGATGCACTGGCCCCCGGAAGTCTCGTAGACGTCGCCCGACCATTGGTGGTCCGACGACATGGGGCCGCTCGCCACATACCACGCCGACGAGCCGTCCGAGTGATACACGAATGCCGACATGAAGAGCGTCGCATCCTGGATCTCGATGTTGAATCCCCGCCCGGCCTCGGCGGCGTTCCAGTACCACCCGTTCTCGGGGAGGATCGCGTGGGCGGGGAGCGAGGCTGCGGCGGCGAGGGCGAAGAGGAAACCGCGGGCGACGGCATGGAGTGTGCGCATTTCACCTCCCTTGGCGTTTGTTGTGCGGAATACGGTATAACTCCCCGTCATGGCCGGCAAGCTCAATCTTTCCATCGAAGTCCTGAACGCCCTGCGCACGGGCAACAAGGTGGAGGCGATCAGGCTGATCCGCGAGAAGAGCGGCATGGGGCTCGCCGAGGCCAAGGCGCTGGTCGACGCCTACGACCAGTTCAAGGGCGTGGCGGGAGCGGCCAAGGGCACGATCGCGAGGCATGTCGCGGGAGTGCAACAGGCGCCCGGGACTACGCCCTTGCCGGGCCTTTCGCCCGGGGAGGAACCGCGCGGCGGCGGGGCCCTGCACGCCGTCGTCGTCATCGTCGTCGCCATCGTCCTGGGGATGCTCTGGTTCAAGCTGGGCTGAGCCGGCGCAGCAGGTAAGCTATGGCCATGTCCGTCGCCGGAAAGCCCGTCTCCGCGTACCGGCTGCGCGCCCGCGAGGTGACCTGGCGGCCGCTGTACGGCCGCATCGAGAAGCCGCCGCTCTGGCAGTTCATCCTGCTCTCGATGCTGCTCCATGCGCTCGCCATCGCGCTCTTCGGCGCGCCCACCGGCGGCAGCCGCGAGGGGCATGCGATGTGGGGCGCGCTCGACGTGGTCCTCCTCGGCGCGAGCCCGCCGGCGGCGCCGCTGCTCAAGCTCGACCGCACGCCGTTGGCGCCCGCGCCGCCGCCGCGTCCCCCGATGCCGCGCCCGCGGCCCTTCACGCCCGAGCCCGTGGCCGCGCCCCCCGCCCCGCCCCCGTCGGAAATGGAGCGCGTCGTCATTCCGCCGCTCCTCGACCGGCTGCCGGTGCTCGAGAAGAAGCTCGAGCTCCCGCCCACGTTCCAGGTGCCTCCGCCCACGCCGGTGCAGACGCCCACGCCGCTGCCTTCGGAGGCGAAGCCGCCCGCGCCCGCGCCGCTCACGCCGCCGCAGACGATCACGCCGCCGCCGCAGCCCGTGCAACGCGCGCCGATCGAGGCGCCCATCGCCACGCCGCCCTTGCTGCAGCCGGTGGCGCCGCCGCAGCTGCGCGAGCGCACCGAGCTGCCGCAGCTGGAGCTGCCCCGCATCGAGACACCCGCGCTGCGCGAGAGCGTGCCCGTGCCGCAGATGGAGATCCCGCGCATCGAGACGCCCTCGGTTCCCGCGCTGCCTTCGGCGCCGAACGTGCTGATCCCGGTTCCGGAGCCGTCGCGCTCCACCATCGCGCCCGTGGCCGCACCCCCGACGATCATCGCGCCGCCGATGCCGGAAGCGCCGGTCGCGGCGCCCTCGGTTCCGGCCGCGCCGGTGGAAGCCGCACCGGCCGCGCCCACGCAAGCGCCGACCGTCACGCCGCGCGTGGAGACGCAGCGCACGGAGCCTTCGCCCGGCGCGCGCGAAGCGCCGCGGGAAACGCCCAAGCAGGCGCCCGCCGCGCGGCCTTCGCCTTCTCCCGCGCCCGAGCCCGCGGAAGCGCCGGTCACGGAGTCGCCCTTCCGGCGCGCGCCACCCGCGGAGTCCGCGACCGAGCCGTACGATCCGTTCGCCGCGCCCAAGACGAAGGAGCTCGACCTCGACGCGGTGAAGGGCCGCGCCGCGGCGATCGCGCGCAAGGGATCGGGACAGTCCGCCGTTTTCGCGTTCCCGATGCCGCCGGTCCCGCCGAAGAAGTCGAAGATCGAGGATGCCCTCGACAAGGCCCACAAGCCCGACTGCCGGACCGCCTACGCGGGCATGGGGCTCGCGGCCGTGGTGCCGCTGGTCGCCAACGAGTTCGGGGAAGGCACCTGCAAGTGGTAGGTGCACCGACCGGCACCATCGCGCGTTAAATCGAACAGGAGCAGGAACAGGAACAACCGAACCTCAAAGGAGGCCCCGCAATGCGCCCAGCCGTTGTCCTCGCAGGACTGTTGCTTCTCGCACCCGCCGCGCCCGCCTATTCGGCCGTCGGCGTGAGCATCGGCATCAATCTCCCCGCGTACCCGAACCTCGTGCCCGTGCCGGGCTATCCGGTGTATTACGCGCCCGGCGTGAATTCGAACTACTTCTTCTACGACGGGCTGTATTGGGACTTCGACGGCAGCAACTGGTACAGCAGCGCCTGGTACAACGGCCCCTGGAACGCCGTCGAT
>DATBEA010000178.1:0-5002 GCA_036276215.1 Usitatibacter sp. | reverse complement strand
CCGTTGCCGGCGTCGACGAGCACTTCCCCGTGCTCCATCTTGCCCTCGCCCTTCACCTTGTAGCTGTAGACGAGGCAGCCGTCCTCGACGGCGAGCTTGCCGTTCTCGAGCGTGAGGCCCGAGCCTTCCATCGCGGAGTTGCGGGCGTAAGCCTCGCTCACCTTGGCGAGTTGCTCTCGTTGCTTCTGCGTGGATAGCTTGTGCGCCTTGATGCTGCAGGTCGCGGGGTCCGTTGCGGCCGCCGCGGCGAAGGGGAGCGCCACGGCCAGTGCGATCGCGATGCGTTTCATGAGACGAGTCCTTTGAAATTGGGGAACTGTGTCCCTTGGAGTCGCGCGGAAGGGCGAAAGTTGTCCTCGCCCATGCCCCTGTCAGCGCAGGAGGAATCCCACGAGGAGGATCGCGAGAACGATCGCGATGGCGCGAAGCACGCGGGCCTGGCGCTCCTGCGCGGCCTCGATCGCGGCGAGCGCGCGCTCGATGCGCGCTACCGGCTCGTCCGAAAGCACCTTGTGCACCAGGCGGGGGATGCGCGGCAATGTCGCCGCCCAGAGCGGCGCCTCCTCGCGCAAGCTCCTCCAAAGGCCGCGCAATCCCGACTGCTCGCCCATGAACCGCTCGAGGATCGGCTGGGCCGCGGAGCGCAGGTCGAGGAGCGGGTCGAGCTGCCGGCCGAGCCCTTCCACCTGCAGGATCGTCTTGTAGAGGAGCACCAGCTGCGGCTGGACCTGCATGCCGAAGCGCCTTCCCACCTCGAAGAGCCGCGCGAGGAGCAATCCGAAATGGATCTCGGCGAGCGGGCGGTCGAAGATGGGCTCGCAGATCGCGCGCAGCGCCGATTCGAATTCGTCCACCCGCGTGCCCTGCGGCACCCAGCCCGCGTCCAGGTGCGCCTGCGCGGCGCGCCGGTAATCGCGCTCGAAGAAGGCGCGCATGTTGGTCGCGAGGTAGTTGCGGTCGTCGTCCGAAAGCGTGCCCATGATGCCGAAGTCCACGCCGCAATAGCGCCCGTCGCGCGCGACGAGGATGTTGCCGGGATGCATGTCGGCATGGAAGAAGCCGTCGCGGAACACCTGCGTGTAGAAGATCTCGACGCCGCGCCGCGCGAGCGCCGGGATGTCGATCCCCGCCGCGCGCAGGGCGGGCACGTCGTTCACGGGGATGCCGTCCACGCGCTCCATGACCATCGCGTCGCGGCGGCAGTAATCCCAGTAGACCTCGGGAACGATGAGGACGCGCCCATCGGCGAAGTTGCGCCGCAGGAGGCTCGCGTTCGAGGCCTCGCGCAGCAGGTCGAGCTCGTTGGCGAGCGTGTGGTCGAGCTCGGCGACGATTTGGCGCGGGCGAAGCCGCCTCGCGTCGGGCAAGAGGCGCTCGGCGAGGCCCGCCATCGTGCGCAGGAGCGCGACATCGCCCTCGATCACGCCGCGGATGTCGGGCCGCAGCACCTTCACCGCGGCGTCGCGGCCGTCGCCAAGCTTCGCGAAGTGGACCTGCGCCACCGAGGCGCTCGCGACCGGCATCTCGTCGACCGAGGTGAACACCTGGGTCCACGGCCGCCCATAGGCTCGGTCGAGCGTGGCCGCCACCGCCCGCCAGGGCACGGGTGGGACGTTGTCCTGGAGCGTGGCGAGCTCGAGGGCGATGTCCTCGGGAACCAGGTCCGGGCGCACCGAGAGGAGCTGCCCGAACTTCACGAACACGGGCCCCAGCGATTCCAGCGCCGCGCGCAGCCGCGCTCCCCGGGGGCGCGGATCGCTCGCCCCGAGGCCGAAACATCGCAGTACGATACGTGCGGCGCGCGCCCGTGGCGGCACCAGCTCGTGGAGGCGGTGCCTGCCGAGGACGCGAAGGATGCCGAGGAAGCGCAAGGCCCGCATGCAAGCGCGATTCTAAAGGGTTACGCCTGTAGCGCCCGGCGGCGCGCCCGGGCTACCGCTGTAGCGCCCGCCCCCTCCTCCATATCAGCGGCGGGTGATATTCTCGGCTCGCCCGCGAGGCAATGCTCGAGCCGCGCGCCTCCACGAAAAAACAAGACGGACGAACACGACAATGACGTACCAGGCCGACCGTCCCTTCACGCTCTTCTTCGTGCGCCACGGCATCACGGAGCCCAATTTCCGGGGCTTCCGCTGCGGCGGCGACCTCGACCTGCCGATGATGGACATCGGCTGCGACCAGGCCTACCTGCTCGCCAAGCAGATCGAGAAGATGAACCTGCGCCTGGGGGTGATCGTGGCCGGCTCCCTCATCCGCACGCGCCAGACCGCCGCGATCATCAGCGGCGTGCTGGGCACCGTGCCCGTCGAGATCGAGCCGCTCTTCAACGAGCGCCGGCTCGGCCAGTGGAACAACCGTCCGATCGCCGAAACCGAGGAGATGCTCAAGTCGGGCATCACCCCGCCGGGCGGCGAGTCCGAAACCCAGTTCGAGTCGCGCGTGGCCCTGGGCCTGGACAACCTGCGCCCGCACCTCGCCCGCCGCGCGCTCGTCGTGAGCAGCAAGGGCGTGGGCCGCGTGATCAACTCGCTCCTGGGCGGCACCGAGCGCATGACCGTGGGCAACGGCGAGATCGTGGAATTCAGCGTGGCGTCGCACGCCGGCCACAACGAGCTGCGCGTGGCGAGACCGCACCAGGCCTGATGTCCGCCCGGGCCGAGAAGGCCGAGCGCGAGGGGCGCCGGCGCCGCCACGAGCCCGACTGGGAACCGTCGATCCCGGGACGGCGCCGCGTCCTGCAGACATGGGATGAGTACATGGCGCTCGCCAAGCGGATCATCGAGCGCTTCGACCACCAGTTCGACCTTCGGCATTTCGACTACATGCACCCGGTGCGGCTGCAGAAATGCGCGCAACGCTTCCGCAAGCCCTATCCCGTGAAGGTCGCCTACACCGAGTGGGGAGACCCGCAGGCGCCGCTCGTCGTGTGCGTGGGCGGCGTGGCGAACACGGCGATGCGCTTCAACTATCTCGCCGCGGACCTCGAGTCCCACTTCCGCGTGGTGTGCATGGATTGGGTGGGCCGCGGGCGCTCCGGCTGGATGGCCGACGAGCGCGATTATTCGCTGGCGACCTACGTCGAGCAGCTTCGCCAGCTGATCGACGTGCTGGGCGGGGGCCCCGTGATCCTGCTCGGCTCCTCGATGGGCGGCAGCGCCGCGATCGACCTCGCCGCGCACCACCCGAAGATGGTGAGCCGGCTCATCCTGAACGACATCGGCCCCTTCATCCCGAAGGCGCGCCGCAAGCGCCGCTCGGCCACGCTCGCGCGCCATTACGTCTTCCGCGACCCCGGCGACCTGCTGCGCAAGATCGGCGCGTCGCAGAAGAACGACGGGCCGGTGTCCGACGACATCCGCTTCAACGTGACCTTCCACCAGACGCGGTGGTCCGACGAGGAGGGCGGCCGCGTCTACCGCCACGACGTGCGTGCGCTGCAGGCCTTCCGCGCCGATGCGCAGGAAAGCCTCGACCAGTGGCGCGCGTGGGGGCACATCCACAGCCCGATCCTGCTGATCCACGGGATGATGAGCGACGCGCTGCTCTCGCCGACCATCCGGCGGATGAAGGAAAACCACAACGTGACGGTCATGCACGTGCCCGACACGGGGCATACGCCCGTGCTCTCGGACCGGAACCAGAACTGGTTCATCCACGAGTGGCTCATGGGCCGCATCGACTCGCGCGAGTGGACGGTGCTGCACGCGCGGCCGCGCGATCACGAAATCGAGGTGAGGAACGCCTCGCAGGTGCGGCTGGCGACCACGGCCTAGGGCCTTACTCGCCCTTCCACCGGGGCGGGCGCTTCGTGAGGAACGCGTCCATGCCTTCACGGAAATCCGCGCTCATGTAGCACATGAGGATCAGGTCCTCGGCTTCCTCGCGCGAGAGCCGGCGCTGCAGCCGCCGCAGGCCCTCCTTCGTGGCGCGCAGCGTGAGCGGCGCCATGGCGGCCACCTCGAGGGCGAGCTCCGCGCTGCGACGCTCGAGCGCGGCAAGATCCTCGACCACTTCGTGGACGAGGCCGATGCGATGCGCCTCCTCGGCGCCCACCAGCTTCGCCGTGAAGATCATCTGCTTCACCCGCGCCGGTCCCACCAGCGCCGCGAGGCGCGAGAGGTTGGCGCTCGAGAGGCAATTGCCCAGCGTGCGCGCGATGGGAAAGCCGATCCGCGCATCGCGCGTGGCCACGCGCAGGTCGCAGCAGGCCGCGATGCCGGCACCGCCGCCGGTGCAGGCGCCCGCGATGGCCGCGATCGTGGGAACGCGGCATTGCTCGATCGCGGTGAGGATGCGGTCCAGGCGCCCCTCGTAATCGATCGCGTCCTGCGGGGTCTTGAATTCCCGGAACTGGTTGATGTCGGTGCCCGACGCGAACGCCTTCTCGCCCGCGCCGCGGATCACGACCACCCGCAGGGATGCGTCCTCGTTGGCCGCGGCGCAGATGCGCGCGAGCTCCTCGTACATCGCGAAGGTGAGCGCGTTGCGCGCCTCGGGCCGGTTGAAGGTGACCCAGGCCACGTCGCCGCGGCGCTCGTGGAGGATGTCAGCCATCGCCGGCCTCCCCGGGCTCCGCGAGCGTTCCCTCGCGCAGCATCGCGTCGATGTCGGCTTCGCTGTATCCGGCTTCGCCGAGGATGCTGCGGGTGTCCTCGCCCAGGCGGGGCGCGCCGCGGCGCACCGTCGCGGGAGTGGCCGAGAAATGGATCGGGCAGCCGAGCGCCTGGTAGCGGCCGATGCCCGGGGATTCGACCTCGACCACCATGCCGCGCGCACTCACCTGGGGATGGGTGAGCGCCTCTTCCATGTCGTTCACGGGGCCCGCGGGAACGCCGGCCGCGTCGAGGACCTCGAGCCATTCGGCGCGCGTGCGCGTGCCGAGCACCGCGTTCATCTTGTCCACCAGCGCCTCCAGGTTCGCCATGCGCTCGGTGTTGGTGGCGAAGCGCGGATCGGCCTTCCACTCGGGATGTCCCAGGGCCTCGGCGATGCGCTCCCAGTT
>DATBEA010000177.1:0-1949 GCA_036276215.1 Usitatibacter sp. | reverse complement strand
CCCGCTGGCGCCCTTTGTGGTCACGTAGATCATGTCGTTCGGATCCACGGCGATGCCCGTAGGGGTGCCGGCCGTGTGGGGGCGGCCGATTCGCGTCACGGCTCCCGTCGAGAGGTCCACCGTGCCCAGCTGGGAGGTGGTCTGCATCCACGTGTAGAGCGTTCCATGCGAGTTGAAGGTGATGTCCGAGCAGATGAAGCCCAGGTCGCCGATGAGCGTGGCGGCACCCGTCGCCGGGTCGATGGTCACCAGCGAGTGCGGCTCGTTGGGCGACTGCTCGGAAGTGATGCCGAAGAGCACGCCCGAGCTCGGATGGAAGGCAAGGCCCGTGACCCCGATGGCGCGCGAGCCCGGAAGGCGGATGGCCCCCACGAGCTGGGAGGCGCCGCTCGAGAGGTTCACCGTATAGAGGTTCCCGGAGATCGGGGCGTCGGTGTTCACCCCGCCGCTGCGCACCGAGGTGATGTAGAGCGAGGGCGAGGCGGCGTGGGCCGCGCCCATGAAAAGGAGCGCGGCGGCCAGGAGCCAGCGGACGAAGGGTTTGGGCGCCATCAGGCGAATTCTAGAGGGAAAGGCTCTCGGAGATGAATTTCTTCAGCGTTTCCGGCTCGGGCTTCATGACCGTGAACCGCTGCGGCAGTGATTCGATCGCCTCGAAGCGCTCCGGCCGCGGGGCGTGCTCGCCGAGCGCCTCGACGATGGTCTCGTCGAACTTGGCCGGCTGCGCGGTCTCCAGGCAGATCATCGGGTAGCGCGCCTCCCGCATGCGAAGCGCGATTTTCACGCCGTCGGCGGTGTGGGGGTCGATCACCCGGCCGTAGTTCTTCTTCACCAGCCGGATGGTGGCGATGCGGTCGTCGTGGGTGCTGCGGCCGGAAACGAAGCCCGAGTCCTCCTCGATCTTCTCCCAGGCCTTGTCGGTCGAGAGGTCGAAGCCGCCCTCCTCGGCCACTTTCCGCCAGAGCCAGGCCACCTTCTCGCCGTCGCCATCGACCGCGTCCCAGATGAAGCGCTCGAAGTTGGACGCCTTGGAGATGTCCATCGAGGGGCTGGAGGTCGTGTGGGTATCGGCGGCGGCGCGTGGACGGTAGCGCCCGGTGCGGAAGAACTCGTCGAGGACGTCGTTCTCGTTGGTCGCGAGCACCAGGCGGCGGATGGGAAGCCCCATGCGCTTGGCCACGTACCCGGCGAAGATATTGCCGAAGTTTCCCGAGGGCACGGCGAAGGAGACCTGCTCGTCGTTGGAGCGCGTCGCGGCGAAGTAGCCCTTGAAGTAATAAACGACCTGCGCCATCACGCGCGCCCAGTTGATCGAGTTCACGGCGCCCAGGCTCGCCCGCTCCTTGAACGCGAGGTCCGACGAGACGGCTTTCACGACGTCCTGGCAGTCGTCGAACATTCCCTCGACCGCCACGTTGAAGATGTTCGCGTCGGCAAGCGAATACATCTGCGCGCGCTGGAAGGCGCTCATGCGCCCCTGCGGCGAGAGCATGAAGACCTTCACGCGCGCCTTGCCCTTCAGCGCGTACTCGGCCGCCGAGCCGGTATCGCCGCTGGTGGCCCCGAGCACGTTCAGGTGCCGGTCCTGCTTCTCGAGCACCTGCTCGAAGAGGTTGCCGATCAGCTGGAGCGCGATGTCCTTGAAAGCGAGCGTGGGCCCGTTGGAGAGCGCGAGCAGGTGCAGGTTGGGCTCGAGCTGCGTGAGCGGCGTGATCTCGGGGGTGCCGAAATTCTCCGGCGTGTACGTGGCCTCCACCGCGCGCTTCAGGTCCGCACCCGGATAGTCGTCGGCGAAGAAGCGCAGGATCTCGAACGCAAGCCGCGGGTACGGCAGGTCGCGCATGGCGTCGAGCTTCACGCGCATCACGCGCGGCCAGCTCTCCGGCACCATGAGCCCGCCGTCGGGCGCGAGGCCTTCGAGCAGGATGTCGGTGAAGGACCTGATGCCT
>DATBEA010000176.1:0-4558 GCA_036276215.1 Usitatibacter sp. | reverse complement strand
TCTCGGCCTTGGGAAAAGCGCCCGCGGCGAAGCCTCGCTCGCGCATGACCGGCTGCAAATGGCACGGCGGGTCGTAGATCGCGCCGTTCTCGATGGCATGGTCGGTCCACAGCATGCGCCGGAAGCGGTGCGCGTCGATGCCTTCGCGAAGGAGGACGGGAAACTTGTAGTAGGCATGCCGCACGTCGGCCGGATGAGAGGGGATCGAGAGCCAGGCCTCGGCCCCGAGCCGCGCCCGGTAGCGATCGACCATGCGGTTGCGATGCGCGACGTTCTCGTCGAGCCGCTTCAGCTGGAAGATGCCCAGCACCGCGTTGATCTCCGCGAGGCACCAGTCGTTGCCGAAGACCGACACGTCGTCCAGGCCGCCAGGGCCCGCGCCGTGATGGCGCACCGTGCGCGCGAAGCGGGCGAGCGCCGCGTCGCCGGTGGTGATCATCCCGCCGGTGCCCGTGGTGACGAGCTTCGTGGGATAGAACGAGAAGCATCCGGCCGGCGCGAGGTTTCCCGCCTTGCGCGCGCCGATCGCCGCGCCATGGGCGTGCGCCGCGTCCTCGACGAGGAAGAGGCCGCGGTCTTCGCACACGGCGCGCAGCCGGTCGATGCCCGGGTCGATTCGCCCGGCGATGTGGGTCGTGACGATGCCCGCGGTGCGTGGCGTGATGCGCGCGATCGCATCCTCGGTATCCATGCAGAAGCTCGCCGGGTCCATGTCGGCCAGCACCGGGATCCCGCCTTCGGCGATCGCCGCGCCCACGACGCCGATGAAGTTGTTGGTGGGCAGGATCACTTCGCGGCCCGCGATGCGGTGGTAGCGGAAGGCGACCTGGAGCGCGGCGGTCCCCGTGCTGAGCGCCACCGCATGCTCGCATCCCACGTAGGCGCGGAACGCCTCCTCGAAGCGCTCGGTGTGGGGCCCGAGGATGAGGCGGCCCGAAGCGAGCACGCCTTCGATGGCCGCGAGGATGGCGGGCAGGTCCTCCTGGGGAAAACGCGGCAGCGCCGCCGCGATCTTCTTCGCGGCCGCGGTCGCGGCACGCACCGCTTCGCTCACTTGCGCTTGCCCGCGCTTTCCTGGCCGCGCATCAGCTCGCGCAGCTCCGACACCGAGGGAGGGCCGAAGCGGGCACGCAGCACGTGCCCGTCGGCGTCCGTGATGAACGAGGCGGGGACCGCATCCATCTTGAGGTTCGTCATCACCGCGGCCTTCACCGAGGCGATCTCGTGCTGCGAGGCGTCGGCGAGGAGCACGTAGGGCGTGTGGTTGGCGGCGGCCCAGGCGCGGAGCTTGTCCGGCGCGTCCTTCTCGTCGTAGGGCAGGCCGTACATGGCGAGCTCCTCGGGCTTGAAGACCGAGCGCAGGTAGGTGAGCTGCGGGATCTCGGACTTGCACGCCGTGCACCACGTAGCCATGGTCGAGTCGAGCACGAGCTTGGGTCGCGGCGCACCGGCGCTGCGCGCGACCTCGAGCTTGCCCTTGTCGGCGACGATGAGCCCGTCCGCGGAGGCGGCGAGCGTGGCGCAAGCCGCAACCGCGCTCGCGAGGATCGAGAGAGCCTTCATTCGTTCGGGCCTTCAGCGCAGCTGCGCGAGGTCGCGCCGCGGCGGCGGGTGGATGGAACCGACCTTGTACGGCTTCATGGTAGCCGCTTTGCGGCCGGGCGACAGGTCCGGGTTCTCGTAGACGGTGACGAGCGTGCCCGCGGCCACTTTCCCGATCTCCTGCACCTTGCCGGAGGGCCATTTCACCCTGAGCGAATCCACGGCCGCGTGCTGCCCGATGCCGATCAACGTCGTGGGGCTGTTCTGCGCCGCGAGCCCTTCGCCCGCGCGATGCTCGCGCACCAGCACCTGCCCGCCCAGGTCGATGCTCATCACGGCGCCCACGCCGTCGCGGTTGGACCAGTCCTTCGAGGGCTCGGCGGTCGCGTTCCCGCCCACCAGGCGCACGGCGATCATGCGGTTCGCCTGGACGCCGCCCGAGGACTTGTCGCCCATCTGGTTGCGATAGAGCTGGAAGGTGGGGTAGTTCGCGCTCGCCACGATGAGGTCCGGCCAGCCGTCGCGGTCGAAATCCAGGACCGCGAAGGAGCGCCCGTCGCCCGGATCGTCCAGGCCGCTGATGCCCGAGATGTTCGTGAAGTCCTTGCCGCCCTTGCTGAGGAAGAACGAATCGCGCTCGTTGCCGCTCAACGAAGCCCCGCCCTTCACCCGGCGGTCGACCGGCAGCGCGTTCCAGTCCTGGATCGAGTCGGAATGGCGGAAGGTCGAGAATCCGCTTTTTTTCTGGGAGCGCACGACCGTGCGCCAGAAGTCACTTCAAAGGTCGAAGTCTGTCTCGAACTGCTTCGGCGCCGAGTAGTACCCGGAGAGCGAGAAGATGTCGAGCCAGCCGTCGTTGTTCAGGTCCACCAGCTGCGAGCCGTAGTCCCAGCCGGACTGCTCCACCGCGATCTTCGGCGCCGACGCGCCCGAGGTCTTCACGAGCTTGCCCGGCTCGTTGTGGTAGAGGGCGTTGCCCGCGGCCATCACCGCGAAGCGCGGGTCGGCGTCGGGCAGCTGCGAGAGGATGCGCCGGCCCGCCTTGCTGGACATGGCGGCCATGTAGAGGTCGGGCCGCCCGTCGCCGTCGTAGTCGCCCCAGGTGACGCCCATGCCGAACCGCGGCTCGGTCACGCCTTCCTGCGCCGTCACCTCCTCGAACTTGCCGGCGCCCAGGTTGTGGAAGAGCATCGGCGGGGAAAAGTCGTTGGCGAGGAAGACGTCGGGCTTGCCGTCGCCGTCGTAGTCGCTCCAGGTCGCCTGGTAGGTGTTCTTGTAGACGGCGAGCGCGGAATCCCGGACGGGCTCGAAGTGCCCGTGCCCCACGTTGTGCAGCAGCACGTTGGGCGGGCCGGCGAGGTTCGTGAAGGGGTTGTCGATCTTCGCCATCACGTCCTTCAGGCGCTCGACCTGCTCCTTCGGCAGGTACGGCATGATCGCCTCGGCGTCGAAGCGGCCATGCTCCCAGTAGGCGATGTTGGTCGCGTACGTGGAGAGGTACACGTCGAGGAGGCCGTCGCCGTCGTAGTCCACGGCGCTCACCGACGAGACGAGGAACGGCAGGCCGCCCGCGATCCAGTCGCTGCGGTCTACGAACTTGCCGTTCTCCCAGTGCATGTACACGCTGCGGGAGAGCGTGCGGCCGATGATCACGTCGAGGTGGCCGTCGTTGTCGAAGTCCGCGAAGATGGCCGACGAGCTGTGGCCGTCCAGGTCGAGCCCCAGCTTCGCGCCGATCTCCTCGAACGTGCCGTCGCCCTTGTTGTGGAAGAAGAGGTTCTTGCCGTAGTCGCTCAGCAGGTAGATGTCGTCGAATCCGTCGCCGTCCAGGTCCACGACCGCGACGCCGGGGTGGCGGTCCACCGCTTCGAGCGTGAAGTGCGGGTGCGGCTCCTTCTTCTCCTTGTCCTGGAGGTAGGCGACGCGCATCTCCTCGTGGATCGAGCGCTTCGCGCGCGCGGCAACCTCCGGCGGCACCACCTCGTCCATCACCTCGCCGAAGAGCAATTCGTTGCGCTCCCAGGTGTTGAACTTCGTGGTGCGCCACTCGTAGATCTTCCACGCGTTGGGCGAGTTCGGGTCCGAGCCCGGGGCCTTCTGCCAGCGCACCTCGTTCAGCGCCTTCACCCAGATCCAGCCGCCCGTCTTCAGTCGCCCCACGCCCTGGAAGGCGAGGTTCATCTCGAAGCGGTCGTGCGTGTCGTCGAGGAAGCGCGCCTTCACCGCCTTGAACTCGGTCCACGGGAAGTTCACGTAGTCGACGCGGTCGATGAACGCGCGCCAAAGCTGGAGGTTCGCCGCGGGCTGGGTGGATTCGGGCGCGAGCTTCCAGTCGGGCGTCTCGATGCCGGTATCGGAGACCTTGTGCATGCCCTCGGGACCGGCGACCGGCACGATGTCCACGACCTTCACCTGCGGCTCGAAGATCGACTGGCTCGGCGGATCGGGCAGGCGAAGGTTGTTCAGGCTCGCCGACAGGATCTTGAACTGCGGCGTGATCTGGAAGATGAGCTCCTCGCCTTCGGCCATCTTCGTCCACTCGGTGCGGGTTTCCCGGTAGGGATCGGCGATGCCCGTGGCACGCAACGATCCATACGCGCCGAGGAGGACCGCCGCGGCGACCAGCACCGAGAAGCCGTGACGCGCGAATGCGGGGACCGGAAGGCGCGGCCTTCGCAATGCGAGCCACAGGCCGGCGGCCAGGAGCGCCATGTCGAACACGGCGATGACCGCGATCGAGAAGCGGGACGAGATGTGCTCGTCGGGGGAGAAGAGCTTCTCGAGGGACCATTTGTTGAGGGCGAGCCCCGCGAGGACCAGCAACACCCCCAGCGTGACCGTCCCCGCGCCGGAACGCTTCGGCGCTTCATCCTCCTGGCCCGACACCATCCCCGTCTCCGAAACCCGACCGAACCCTTATGCTAGCGCATCAGAATGAGCCGCGGTAGGCGGGAAAGAAGGAACTTGCACCGGCTCCGGAGCGATTCACGTGCCCGGCGTAGCGTTCGCGGTCCAG
>DATBEA010000175.1:0-6530 GCA_036276215.1 Usitatibacter sp. | reverse complement strand
GAGCTGGGTCCGGTGAGCGACGCCGCACCGGCTTTCCCGCTCGCGACCGCGGCCATCGCACCCTTGCGGGCTCGCGCCGAAGCCAAGGGCAGCGGCGACTTCTCGCCGAACTGGTCCGGCCAGAACGCGACCGGCTGCAAGGAAGTGCCGGCCGCGCAGCTCACCCGCGAGCTGGCGAGGCTCGCCGCGAGCTAGCCGGCCTCGCCGTGGCGCGCGAGCGCCCAGCGCACGTGCTCGCGGACCAATTCCGAAGGATGATCGCGGCGCGATGCCAGCGCCTCGCGCACCGGCTGCGTCGAGGGCGCGTTCCCCAGCGCCACGGCGATGTTGCGAAGCCAGCGCTCGTGGCCGATCCGCCGGATCGCGGAGCCTTCCAGCCGCTTCTCGAATTCCTCCTCGCTCCACGCGAAGAGCGCGGTGAGCGGCGCCTCGTCCAGGCCGTTGCGCACCGCGAAGCCGGGCTCCACGGCGAGCCGCGCGTACTTGTTCCATGGGCAGACCATCTGGCAGTCGTCGCACCCGTAGATGCGGTTTCCCATGAGGGGGCGAAGCGCCTCGGGAATCGCCCCCTTGTGCTCGATGGTGAGGTACGAGATGCAGCGTCGCGCGTCGAGCTCGTACGGCGCCACGATCGCCTGGGTGGGGCACACCTCGATGCAGCGCGTGCAGGTGCCGCAGTGCTCGGTGGTGGGCTCGTCGCGCGCAAGGGCGAGGCCCACGAAGAGCTCGCCCAGGAAGAAGAGCGACCCGGCGTCGCGCGAAAGCAGCAGCGTGTGCTTGCCGCGCCAGCCCAGGCCCGCGCGCGCCGCGAGCGAGACCTCCATCACGGGCGCGCTGTCGGTGAAGACGCGGTAGGCGAACGGCCCCAGCTCGTCCGTCATCCGGTCGGCCAGGGCCTGCAGCTTCGATCGCAGCACCTTGTGGTAGTCGCGTCCCAGCGCGTAGCGCGAGACGAAGGCGAGCCCGGGATCCTCGAGCACCTCGGCCGAGTCGCGCGCCTCGGGAGGCGTGTAGTCGAGCCGCGCGGTGACCACCGAGAGCGTGCCCGGCACGAGCTCCGCGGGGCGCGCACGGCGCGTGCCATGGCGTGCCATATAATCCATCTCGCCGTGCCATCCGCGGCCGAGCCACTCGACGAGCCGCGCCTCCTCGCGATCGAGCTCGGTGCCCGAGATCGCGACGGCGTCGAACCCCAGCTCGCGTCCCCAGCGCTTCACGCGCTCTTCGATGCCGGCTTCCCGGACCTCGATTCCCATGGCGCGATGGTAGCTCTGAATACGATCCTTCCCGACGAGGCCGCGACGGCGGCGCTCGGTGCCGCGCTCGCGCGCGCGCTCGAGCCGGGACTTGTCGTCTACCTCGTCGGCGAGCTCGGCGCGGGCAAGACCACGCTCGTTCGCGGCGCGCTTCGTGCCCTCGGGTGGGACGGCCCGGTGAAAAGTCCCACCTACGGCCTTGTTGAAGTTTACGAGGTTTCGAGGTTAAACTTGCATCACTTTGATTTTTATAGGTTCCGTGATCCGAGAGAATGGATCGACGCGGGATTCCGGGAGAGCTTCAACGGGCTGCCTGTGAGCCTGATCGAATGGCCGGAAAAGGCCGCTGGACTTCTGCCGCCCGCGGACCTGGAAATCGTCCTGGCAGTGCAAGGAACGGGGCGCAGTGCCGCGCTCACCTCGAGCTCGAAAGCGGGAGCGGCGGCGCTCGAGCGAATCGCGGCTTCGCGCGCCGCATCCTGAGTTACCTGTTGCTCGCGGCCGCGCTCGTCGCGGCCACGTTCGCATTCGCCGGCGAGAAGCTCATCTCCTCGCGCGTGTGGCCCGCGCAGGAATACACGCGCGTGACGCTCGAATCGGCGCACCCCGTGAAGCACCAGTTCTTCTTCGTCTCCGATCCCGAGCGCCTCGTGGTGGACCTCGAGGGCGTGGAGCTCACCGACGAGCTGAGGGCGCTCCCCGCGAGGGTCGGCGCGGACGATCCTTACATCCAGGCGGTGCGCGTGGGCGTGAACCGCCCGAACGTCGTGCGCGTGGTCTTCGACCTGAAGACCGAGGTGAAGCCCTCGGTCTTTCCGTTGGCCCCCGTGGGCGAATACAAGTACCGTCTCGTGCTGGACATCTATCCGGCCAAGCCCGCCGATCCGCTGCTCGCACTCCTCGGGCCTCCCACCGATCCCATCGGCGAGATCGCGAAGGCCTCGCCCAACGATTCGCCTCCCGCCGAGATGTCACCGCCGCTTCCCGTCGTGAAGCTCGACCCGGAGCGAGTGGCGCAACCGGTCGCGACGCCGCGCAAGGCGCCCAAGACCGACCGGCTGGTGATCGTCGCCGTCGATGCGGGCCACGGCGGCGAGGATTCCGGGGCGCGCGGCAAGCACGGAACGCTCGAGAAGGACGTGACGCTCGCGGTCGCGCGGCGGCTGAAGGCGCTCATCGACCTGCAGCCCAACATGCGCGCGGTGATGGTGCGCGACGGCGACTACTTCGTCCCGCTCGGCCAGCGCGTGGCCAAGTCGCGGCGCGTGCAGGCCGACCTCTTCGTCTCGATCCACGCCGACGCCTTCGTGAGCCCGGATGCCCGCGGCTCGTCGGTGTTCGCGCTCTCGGAGCGGGGCGCCACCTCCACCGCGGCCAAGATGCTCGCGCAGCGCGAGAACCAGTCGGACCTGATCGGCGGCGTGAACCTCGGCGTGAAGGACCCGATCCTCGCGCGCACGCTCCTCGACCTCTCCCTCACCGCGACCATCAACGATTCGCTGAAGCTCGGCAAGGCGGTGCTCACGGAGCTGGGCGACTTCAACACGCTGCACAAGAATTCCGTGGAGCAGGCGGGCTTCGCCGTGTTGAAGGCGCCCGACGTCCCGTCGATCCTGGTCGAGACCGCCTTCATCTCCAACCCCGACGAGGAGAAGCGCCTCAAGGATTCGGCCTACCAGGACCGGCTCGCGGGCGCGATCCTGGGCGGCATCAAGCGCTACCTCGCCCAGAACCCGCCGCTCGCGCGCAACAAGATGGCGGCGTACTAGCGCCGCGGGTCAGCCGACGGCGCTGTGCTGCGCCTCGGTGTTCGCCTGGGCCTTCAGCATCGCGGTGGCCTCCAGCGCCGTGACCGGCCGCGAGAAGAGGAAGCCCTGGAACGCGTCGCAGTGGGCGGCGCGCAGGAATTCGAACTGCGCGCGCGTCTCCACGCCCTCGGCGATGCAGCGCAGCTTGAGCCGCTTGGCCATGGCGATGATGGCCTCGGTGATCGAGCCGCTCGAGGTGTCCTCGGGCACGTTCATGATGAACGACCGGTCGATCTTCATGCTCGACACGGGCAGGCGCTTCAGCTGCCCCAGCGAGGAGTAACCCACGCCGAAATCGTCCACCGCGACCTGCATCCCCACCGCGCGCAGCTGCGAGAGCGTCTCGATCGACTGCTCGACATTGCGCATGATCATGGTCTCGGTGATCTCGAGCTCGATGAAGCGCGGGTCGCAGCCCACGTCGCGCACGATCGCAAGCAGCGTGGAAACGAGGCGGCGCGACATGAACTGGCGCGGCGAGATGTTGATCGCGATCGTGACGGGCGGAAGGCCGTCCTCCTGCCATTGCTTGAGCTGCTGGCAGGCGGTGCGGAAGACCCACTCGCCGATGGGCACGATCAGCCCCAGCTCCTCGGCCACGAAGATGAAATCCTTCGGGAAGATCTCGCCCTTCTGCGGATCGTTCCAGCGGATGAGCGCCTCCATCCCTGCAATGCGCCCGCTCGCGAACTCGACCTGCGGCTGGTAGCGCAGGAAGAATTCCTCGTTCTCGATCGCCTTGCGCAGCCGCCCCTCGATCTCAAGGCGCTTGGACAGCAGGAAGTTCAGGTCATTGGTGAAGAAGCGGATGGTGTTGCGTCCCGCGTCCTTCGCCTGGTACATCGCGTTGTCGGCGTGCTTCAGGAGCTGGTGCACGTCGGTCGCGTCGTTGGGGTAGTGGCTGATGCCGATGGAAGGCGTCACGTGGATCTCGTGGCCGCCGATCTCCACGGGCCGCGAGAGGTCCTTGATGATCTTGTCGGCCACCACGCGCGCGTGCTCGGGGCGCTCCAGGTCCGGGAGGATCATCACGAACTCGTCGCCGCCCTCGCGCGAGACGGTGTCGCCCTCGCGCACGCAGGAGACCAGGCGCCGCGCCACGTCCTTCAGGATGAAGTCGCCCGTGTCGTGGCCGAGCGTGTCGTTCACGACCTTGAAGCGGTCCAGGTCGAGGAAGAGCACCGCGACGTGGCGCTGCTTGCGGCGCGCGGCCATGATCGCCTGGTTCAAGCGATCCTGCATGAGGCGGCGGTTGGGCAGTCCGGTAAGCGCATCGTGGTGCGCCATGTAGTGGATCGTGCGCTCCGTGTTCAGGCGTTCGGTCACGTCGTGCACGAGGGACGTGTAGCCCGCGAGCTTGCCCTCGCCGTCCGAGACCGGCGTGTTGTACCACTCGCAATGGATCGCGCGCCCGCTCCTCGTGATGTTGGTGAGCGTGGTCTTGTTGCCTTCGCCGGAATCGACGAGCTCGGCGCACATCGCCTCCACGCCCTGGCGCTCGCTGTCGCTGCCCAGGAGCTGGCCGACGGGCTTGCCCACGGCGTCGTAGGAAGGGAACCCGAAGATCGCCTCGGCGGCGGGGTTCCAGGCGGTGATGCGCCCGCGCGTGTCCCACTCGAGCACCGCGAGCGGCGTGCGCTCGAAATGGATGCGCAGCTTCTGCGCCGCGGCCTTCTCGTCGCGCTGCGCGCGCAGCTTTTCCGAGGTCTGCTCGGCGAGCGCCTCGTTCACCTCCGCGAGCCGGCTCCTCTCGTGGCGCAGCTCGCTCGAGAGCGACTCGCGCGCGCGCTGTGTCGTGAGGGACTCCACCAGCGCCTTGTGCACGCGCGCATGGACATAGGGAAGGATCGCCGCGAGGATGAGGATCGATCCCGACAGGAACATCTGGTTGCGGTCGCCCGACATGCCGAGCGTCACCGCGAGGGGGACGAGGCCGAAGATCGCCATGATCTTGTAGGCGAAGCGGTGCGGCGCGTAGTAGGCGACCGCGCCCGTGATGAGGAGCATCACCAGCATCACCACCGAGAGGCGCTGCACAATGCGCCCCGCTTCGGGCAGGAGCGCGCTGCCGATCATCGCCCAGCACACGCCCGCGAGGATGGTCCCGGCGATGAAGCGGCCTTCCCAGAGCTTGAGCTCGTGGGTGGGCGGGTTGCCGCCGATGAAGGCCTTGTAGAGCAGGTAGCGGCCGACGGCCACGAGCGAGGTGGCGACGAACCACATGAAAAGGGCCGGGCGCGCGAGATCCTGCCAGAGGATCCCGCCCAGGATGAAGATGACCAGGAGCGTGGCGAGGTGGCCCACGACCGAGAAGCGGAAAAGCAAGCGCAACTGCTCGGCTTGCAGTACCGGGTCTGGGGCCTCCTGGGCCTGGATCACGGCGGCCTTCGGGTCGTTCATGCCGTTCCTTGCGCCTTGAAAGCGAAGGGATTTTCGGGTCGACGGAGTGTAACATCCCGGGGTGGGCCTCATCCGCAACCTCCCCGAGCTGCTCGTGAACCAGATCGCCGCGGGCGAGGTGATCGAGCGGCCCGCTTCGGCGCTGAAGGAGCTCCTCGAGAACAGCCTGGACGCGGGCTCCCAGTCGATCTCCGTGGACCTCGTGGAAGGCGGCGTTCGGCGGATTCGCGTGGTGGACGACGGCGCGGGGATCGAGCGCGACGACCTGGCGCTTGCGGTCGCCCGCTTCGCCACGAGCAAGATCGCGAGCCTCGAGGACCTGGAGCGTGCCGCGACGCTGGGCTTTCGCGGCGAGGCGCTCGCCTCGATCGGCGCGGTGGCGCGGCTCGCCATCGCGAGCCGGCGCGCGGGCGAGCGCCATGCGTGGCGGATCGCGTGCGAGGCGGGCAATGTCTCGGCGCTGGAACCGGCCGCCATCGCGGGCGGCACGACGGTGGACGTGGAGGACCTCTACTTCAATACGCCGGCGCGCCGCAAGTTCCTGAAGAGCGAGGCGACCGAGGCGTCGCGTTGCGATGAGGCGTTCACGCGAGTGGCGCTTTCGCGCCCGTCGGTCGCCTTCGCCTTCGCCAACAACGGCCGGCGCAGCGCCCATCTTCCGCCGGAGACGCTGCGCGCCCGCGCCGGGCGCCTGCTGGGCGAGGATTTCGCGCGCGATGCGGTCGATGTCTCCGCCGAAAGCGCCCGGGTGCGCCTTACGGGCCTCGCCGCGCCGCCGGGATTCACGCGCGCCACGCGCGATGCGCAGTTCCTCTTCGTGAACGGCCGGTTCGTGCGCGACAAGGTGGTCTCGCACGCGCTGCGCGAAGCCTACGCCGACGTGATGCACCACGACCGCCACCCGGCCTACGTCCTCTTCCTCGAGGTCGATCCCGCGCTGGTGGACGTGAACGTCCATCCCGCCAAGAGCGAGGTACGCTTCCGCGACTCGGGCGCCATCCACCAGTTCGTCTTCCACTGCCTCTCCCGCGCCCTCGCCGCACCAATAAGGGGTCAGACCCCTTTT
>DATBEA010000174.1:0-5545 GCA_036276215.1 Usitatibacter sp. | reverse complement strand
AGGGCCACGTCGTGAAGTCGCCCATGGTCGGCACGTTCTATCGTGCGCCGTCGCCCGGCGCGCCCACCTTCATCGAGGTAGGCCAGGCCGTCACGAAAGGCCAGACCCTCTGCATCATCGAGGCGATGAAGCTGCTCAACGAGATCGCAGCCGACGCCTCGGGTACGCTCAAGGCGATCCTGGTGGAGAACGGCCAGCCGGTGGAATACGGCCAGGGCCTTTTCCTCATCGAATAGCCGCGGCATGTTCGAGAAGATCCTCATCGCCAACCGCGGCGAGATCGCGCTTCGCATCCAGCGGGCGTGCCGCGAAATGGGCATCAAGACCGTCGCGGTGCACTCCGAAGCCGACGCGGACGCCAAGTACGTGATGCTCGCCGACGAGTCGGTGTGCATCGGGCCGCCGCCCTCGCGCGACAGCTACCTGAACATTCCCGCGATCATCAGCGCCGCCGAGGTGACCGACGCCCAGGCGATCCATCCCGGCTACGGCTTCCTCTCGGAGAACGCCGATTTCGCCGAGCGCGTCGAGAACTCGGGCTTCGTCTTCATCGGCCCGCGCGCCGAGTCGATCCGGACCATGGGCGACAAGATCTCCGCCAAGGTGGCGATGAGGAAGGCGGGCATCCCGTGCGTGCCGGGCTCCGAGGGCGCGCTTCCCGACGACCCGAAGGAGATCCGCAAGTTCGCCGCGGCCGTCGGCTACCCGGTGATCGTCAAGGCGGCCGGCGGGGGCGGCGGGCGCGGCATGCGCGTGGTGCACACCGAGGCAGCGCTCGTGAACGCGGTCACGATGACGCGCACCGAGGCGCAGAACGCGTTCAACAACCCGACCGTGTACCTCGAGAAATTCCTCGAGAACCCGCGCCACATCGAGATCCAGGTGCTCGCCGACGAGCACAAGCAGGCGATCTACCTCGGCGAGCGCGACTGCTCCATGCAGCGGCGCCACCAGAAGATCATCGAGGAGGGCCCCGCGCCCCTGGTGAAGCCGCGCCTCATCGAGCGCATCGGCGAGAAGTGCGCCGAGGCCTGCCGCAAGCTCGGATACCGCGGCGCCGGCACCTTCGAGTTCCTCTTCGAGAACGACGAGTTCTACTTCATCGAGATGAACACCCGCGTGCAGGTCGAGCACCCGGTGACCGAGCTCATCACGGGCGTGGACATCGTGCAGGAGCAGATCCGCGTGGCGGCGGGGATGAAGCTGAAGCTGCGGCAGAAGGACGTCGTGAAGAAGGGCCATGCGATCGAGTGCCGCATCAACGCGGAGAACCCGTACACCTTCGTGCCGTCGCCGGGCCGCATCACGCAGTACCACGTGGCCGGCGGGCCCGGCATCCGCTACGACTCGCACGTCTACGCCAACTATTACGTGCCGCCCTACTACGACTCGCTGGTGGGAAAGCTCATCGCCTATGGCGACACGCGCGAGCAGGCGATCGCGCGCATGCGCGTCGCCCTCTCCGAGATGGTGATCGAGGGGATACAGACCAACATCCCGCTGCACCAGGAGCTCATGAGCGACGCGGCGTTCATCCGCGGCGGCGTGAGCATCCATTACCTCGAGGAAAAAATCGCGGCGCTGAAGTCGATCTAGGGTAGGGTCAGACCCCATTCAAGCGAAGGGTCAGACCCCATTCAAGCGCGCGCTGCAACCTTCAGCCCCGGTGCCTCACGAAATGGGGTCTGACCCTCCATGTTCCCCCCGCCGATGCCGTACTCGCGTGTAACCGTCATCGTCCCCGGCATCGCGGCCGACGCCCTCTGCGACGCGCTCGGCGAGGCGGGCGCGCTCTCCACCGAGATGGGCGATGCGGACGAAGGCACCGTGCGCGAGCGCGCGGTGTACGGCGAGCCGGGCGCCAGCGAAGCCGCATGGCCGCATGCGCGGGTGGTGGCGCTCTTCGATGCCCACGCCGATGGCGCGGCCGTCATGGACCTCGCGCTACGCCGGCTCGACCTGGAGCCCCTCGACGGCCCGCAGGTCGACCGGCTCGAGGATGCCGATTGGGTCGCTCGCACCCAGCGGCAGTTCGCGCCGATCCGCGCGGGCGAGCGGCTCTGGATCGTGCCTTCCTGGAGCGAGGCGCCGGACCCGGGAGCCGTGAACGTGTCGCTCGACCCCGGCGCCGCGTTCGGCACCGGCAGCCACCCGACCACGCGCCTCTGCCTCGAATGGCTCGAGCGCCACGTGCGGCCCGGCGACGTCGTCCTCGATTACGGCTGCGGCTCCGGCATCCTCGCCATCGCGGCCCTCAAGCTGGGCGCGGCGCGCGCCATCGCGGCCGACATCGACCCGCTCGCGCTTGAATCGGCACGCTACAATTCCCGCGTGAACGGCGTGACGCTCGAGGTGGTGGACGCCCACGATGCGATCGGCGCCGCATCCGCCGTGACCGTCGCCAACATCCTTGCCAACCCGCTTCGCATGCTCGCCCCCGCCCTGGCCGCCCACACCCGCCCCGGCGGCTGGATCGCGCTCTCGGGCATCCTCGCCTCGCAGGCCGACGACGTGATCGCGGCCTATGCGCCGTACGCCGCGATGAAGGTGGATGGCGCCGAGGGCGAGTGGGTGCTTCTCGCCGGGCGCCGCGGGGACGCGCCGTGCTGATCACCACCTGCACCCAGTGCGCCTCGCGTTTCCGCGTGAGCCCGCAGCAGCTGAACGCCAAGCAGGGCCAGGTGCGATGCGGTCGCTGCAGCAAGGTCTTCAACGGCTTCGAGGCGCTCGAGCGCTTTCCCGACGACGATACGGGCGCGCGGCTCCTCGCCGCACGCGAGGCCGCGGAGCGCGCCGCGCCGCATGCGCAGCCGAAGCCGCCCATGGTCGAGCCGGTGCGCTTCGAGGAGCTGCCCGACATCGAGACGCTCGATCCGCCCGACTCGACCGAAGCCGAGCCCCTCGCCACGGCCGAGCCCGAGCCGCCCCCGGAGCCGCAGGAGCGGCCGGGCCGCCCGCCGCGATCTCGCACCGCGCGCGCCGCATTCCGTCCCGCGCCCGCCGTCACGCTGCCCGAGCCGCCGCAGCCGGCGCCCCCGGCGCGCGCGTGGGCATTCGGTGCGGTGTTCCTCATGCTCGTGCTGGGCGCGGAGCTCGCCTATGCATTCCGAAGCCCGATCGCGCAGCGCTACCCGGTGCTGCGTCCCTACATGGAGTCGGTCTGCGGCGAGGCCGGCTGCCGCGTGGGCTGGTCGCGCGAGGATTCGCTGCTCAAGCTCGAGGACTCGGAGCTGCTCGAGGTGCCGGGCAAGCCCGACGAGATCGCGCTCAACGCGCGCGTGCGCAACCTCGCCGCCGCCGCGCAGGAATATCCGCACATCGAGCTCACGCTCACCGACATCACCGGCCAGGCGGCGATCCGGCGCGTGCTGCGGCCCACCGACTACCTGGGACGACCCGTGACCGGCAGCGAGACGATCGCGCCGGGCGCGGACCTCACGCTGCAGCTTCGGCTGGAGACGCCGCGCATCAAGGCGACCGGCTACGAGCTGCTGCTCTTCTACCCCTGAGCCTCGCGAAGGTCGGTGAGCATCGAGTCGACCGCGCGCTCGACCAGCGGCGCGTCGTCGATGATCCGCGCTTCGCCCTGGCGCATCTGCTCGGCGAGCGCCTCGGGTGAGATCGACACCGCGGTGTTCGCCTCGAAGGGATTGGTGAAGAGGTAGACGCCCTTGTTGGGGCTGATCCACGTGAGGCGCGAGCGCGCGGCCACCGGCGGCTCGCCCTGCGTGAACTCGACCCACGTGCCGCGCTGCAGGTTGGTCCAGATGCCGGTGCGCGTGAACACGTTGCGCACGGCGCCCGGGCGCGAGGGCCCGCGCAGGCGGATCTCCTCGACCTGGATGTCGCCCGCGGGAATCATCGCGCGCTCGATCGAGATGTCCAGGACCGGCACGGCCACGGGCTTCACGTCGGGAAGCGCCGCCATTCCGCGCAGGCCCGCCTTCACGGCCTGGGAGTGGCAATCGACGAGGAGTCCCAGGAAGGCATCGCGGCCCTCCTGCGGCATCCCGGCGCGCTGCATCCCTTCCTGGATGTCGCGCAGCATCGCGGGCAGCATGTTGATGAGGCGCTTCCTGTCGTCGGCGGAAACCTTGGGCTCCACGCTCCACAGGAGGTCGTCCATGGTGCGCAGCAACCCGTGCCATTGCACCGAGCCCTCGCCCTCGTTCCTCTGCACGCTCGCCACCGCGGCCATCCACGTCGCCGTGAGCATTTCACGGATCGGGGCGGGCACCCACGCACGCACCTCGAGGCGGCGCTCGATCTCCTCCGCGGCCACGGCGCGCGCCATTTCGTCGCGCTCGCGCTCCTCGATCAGCTTGGCGCTTCGCTCGACGATGTCGCGCTCGGCGCGCTTCTGCGCCTCGATGTAGGCCTCGACCCGCGTGGCGAGCCGCTCGAAGAGCGCGATGTCGGTCTCGAACTCCTCGAGCACCGTGTCCACGACCTCGGCGATCATCTTCAGCGCCGCGGCCTGGCGATCGCCCGAGTCGGCGAGGCCGATGGACGCTTCCGCAAGGAGGTCCAGGAGCCGGCGCGCGCCGTGGGCCTTCGACGAGAAGAAGCTCTTGTCGAGGAGCGCCACCTTGAGGATCGGGATCTGCAGCCGGCCCAGCAGCGCCTTCACGCTCGACGGGATCTGCGGGTCCTCGAAGATGTAGTCGAAGAGCATCGCGACGATGTCGATCGTCATCGCGTCGATGGCGCCGAGCGACGCGCTCTGCGGCGCCGCCTTGATGCGGCGCACGACGTTCATCAATGCTTCTTCGCTGCCCGCGAGGGCTTCGCCCGGCTCGCGATGCAGGCGGGTGAGCTCGGAGACGAAGGATGCCGGCACGGTCGGCGCGGACGAAGCGCCCGGCGCCGTGGGCCATGCCGCGGGAGCGTTGCCCCCGGCCGGAGCGCCACCCCCGCCGGATGCGCCCGGCGAGGCGCCACCGGATGCGGGAGCGCCGCCCCCGAGAAGCTGTGCCAACGCGCCGAGGATGTCGCCTTCGGCGGGCGCGGCATTGGGTGCCGGCACGGCGGCCGGGCCCTTGGCTGCGGCCGGGCGATTGCGCGCCTGCGACGGCGCATTGCGCCGCACGCCGGGGCGCACGTCGGGCAGCACGCGAAGCTGCACGAGGTGCGTATTGAGGTCGCGATACAGGCCCTGCAGCTCGACCTGCGCGTAGGTCTCGAATTGGCGAAGCAGCGCCATGCGCACCTTGAAGTCGGCCTGGATGTGGTCGCAGGCATCCTTCAGCGCCGCGCACACGGTGGAGGGGCTCAGCGGGTTCGCGTCGTCGGCGAGCTCGGGCCTCTCGAGGAGGTAGCCCATGCGGGCGCTCAACGCCATGAGCTCGTCCTCGCACGCGAAGTGGAGCTTCCTCGACATCTCGCGCACGGCGATGGTTTCCTCGAGGTCCTCGTCGCCCACGAGCGAGAGCTCGCCCGGCTGCTCGGCCGCCTTCAGGGTCTCGGCCTCGCCGCGCACCTTGCGATTGAAGAACTCGACGAAATGGCGGCCGAACGCGGACTCGATGCTCGAGCGGTTGTCGCG
>DATBEA010000173.1:0-8697 GCA_036276215.1 Usitatibacter sp. | reverse complement strand
CGCCCACCACGAGCTTTCGCCCCGGCACCAGGCGATGGACGTCGAACCCCTGGCCGATGCGCATGGCTAGAGGCCGATCCGGTTCTTCTGCTCGAGGATGAGCTCGGCCATGACGATGTCCTCCGCGAAGGTGACCTTGATGTTGCTGTTCTCACCCTCGGCGAGCCGCGGCGAGTGGCCCAGGGACTCCACCGCCTCGCTCTCGTCGGTCGCCTTCGGGTTCTTCTCGATTCCCTTGCGCAGGATCGCGTAGCGGAAGAGCTGCGGGGTCTGCGCCCGCCACAGGCCCGTGCGCGGCACGGTCTTCACCACCCGCTGGTCCTCGCCGGCACCCTTGAGCGTATCGGCGAGCGGCATGGCGAGAAGGCCGCCCACCGGGTCTTCCCCCACCTCGTCGAGGAACTGCTCGACCAGCTCGGTCATGATGCAGGGCCGCGCGGCGTCGTGGACCAGCACCCAGTCGTCGGGTCCGACCCGGGATTCGATGTGCTTCAGCGTGTTGAGGACGCTCTCGGCGCGGTGCGCCCCGCCGCAGAACGCCGCCTCCACCTTCTCGGGAAGGGCGCTCCAGTCGTGCTGTGCCCAGTGCCGGTCCATGGGAGCCAGGACCACGAAGAGCCTCTCGATGCGCGAGACCGCCGCGAGCGCCTCGATCGAGTGGAACATCATCGGCTTGCCGGCGACGGGCAGGTATTGCTTGGGGAGCGCGTCCCCGATGCGGGTGCCCTGGCCGGCGGCGAGCACCATTGCGAATACTTTAGGCATGGAGGGCTTCGATGGCGGCCTCCATTATACTGTCGCCTCATGGGAGCGCGCCGTTTGCTCGCGTTGCTCGCCTGCATCGCCGTCGGATGCGAAGAGGCCCCGAAGCCCATCGCGCCGATCGCCGAATCCGGCGAGCTCGTCGTTCTCACGGTGAACGGGCCGTCTTCCTATTTCGAGGACGCGCAGGGCCTGCCCTCCGGGCTCGAATACGACCTCGCCACGATGTTCGCCAAGGAGCTGGGCGCGAAGGCGACCTTCGTGCTGGTGGACAATCCCGCGCGCATCGACCACATCCTTCGCCAGGGCCAGGCGCACCTTGCCGCCGCGGGCCTGGTGCGCCACTTCGACTTCCCCGGCGGACTCGCCTGGGGCCCGTCGTACCACACGGCGCAGCACCAGATCGTGTGCCGCGCCGAGGTGAAGGCGAAGAAGCTCGAGGACCTCGCGACCTCGCGCATCGGCGTGATCGAGGAGTCCGTGGCCGACTACCTGCTCACCGACCCGCAGCCTCTCACGGTGCCCGTCGAGCGCATGGCGCCGGGGACCTCGACCGCCGACCTGCTCGAGCAAGTCGCCAAGGGCAACCTCGACTGCGCCCTGGTCGAATCCACCCGCTACACCCTGGCGCGGCGGTTCTTTCCCATGCTCGAGGTCGCCTTCAACCTCGGCAAGCCATCGGACTACGCCTGGCTCGTCTCCACCGTGGACAAGAAGCGCATCCTCGACGCGGCGGGCCCGTTCTTCGAGCGGATCAAGAAGGACGGGACCCTGAAGCGCCTCATCGACCGCTATTACGGGCACGCGCTGCGCTTCAGCGCGATCGACGCCTCGGCGCTGCTCGCGCAGATCGCCACCGAGCTGGACAGGCTGCGGCCCTGGTTCGAGGAGGCCGAGCACGCGAGCGGCGTCGACTGGCGCCTCGTCGCCGCGATCGGCTACCAGGAGTCGCACTGGGACGCGAACGCCACCTCGCCCACGGGCGTGCGCGGGCTCATGATGCTCACCGAGGAAACCGCGGAGCGCCTGCAGGTGAAGGATCGCCTGGACGCGCGCGCGAGCATCCTGGGCGGCGCGCGCTACTTCGCGCTCATCAAGGAGCAGCTCCCGGCGCGCATCGCCGAGCCCGACCGGACCTTCCTCGCGCTCGCCGCCTACAACATCGGCATCGGCCACCTCGAGGACGCGCGCATCCTCGCGCAGCGCGGCAAGCTCGACCCCGACAAGTGGCAGGACGTGCGCCAGGTGATCTCGCGCCTCGCCGAGCCCGCCGCCTACGCCACGCTCGCGCACGGCTACGCGCGCGGCGGCGAGGCGATGCAGCTCGTGGACAACATCCGCAACTACTACGACATCATCTCGCGCATGGAGCCGCGCGAGACCGCGGTGGTCCCCGCGGCCGAGCCGGCTCAGGCCTCCTCGAAGGGCTCGGCGCCGGCCAGGTGAGCGCTGTCGCTCCACGTCTCGATGGACCAGCGGCCGGCGTCGTGGCGAAGCACGTTGTACGACGCGTTGACGATCGCGATGGGGTGGGCCACGCCCAGGTCGATGGCGTGGATGTGGCGGTAGAACGTCGCGAGCACCCCGCCGTGGGTCACCACGAGCACGGTCTTCCCGGCGTGCTCCGCGGCGATCGCGTCGAATGCCGTGCACACGCGCTCGTGGAATTGCCTGCGGCTCTCACCGCCCGGGACCACGAAATCCGGGTCCACGTCGCGCACGCGCGCGAAGGCGCCGGGATAGGCCCGGTCCACTTCCTCGTAGGTCATGCCCTCGCCGCGGCCGAAGTTGCGCTCGCGCAGCCTCGCGTCGGTCGCGATGGCATGCCCGGTTCGCTTCACGATGCGCCGCGCCGTCTCCAGCGCGCGGCCCAGGTCGCTCGCGACCACCACGTCGATCGGCTCGCCCGCGAGGCGCGCGCCGATGGCCTCGGCTTGCGCGACGCCCTCGTCCGTGAGATCGCTGTCGCCCTGCCCCTGGATGCGCGCCTCGACGTTCCAGTGCGTCTGGCCATGGCGCACGACGATGAAACGGGTCATCTCGAAGCGGCGCCCGCGCCTTTCACGGGAATCGAGGTGGCGCCTCCCATGAAGGGCACGAGCGCCCCGGGCACCGTGAGCGAGCCGTCCGCGTTCTGGTAGTTCTCGAGGATCGCCACGAGCGTGCGCCCCACTGCGAGGCCCGAGCCGTTCAGCGTATGCACGGGCTCGACCTTGCCCTGGGGATTGCGCCAGCGCGCCTGCATGCGCCGCGCCTGGAACGCATCCATGTTGGAACAGGAGGAGATCTCGCGGTACGCGTCCTGGCCGGGAAGCCACACCTCGAGGTCGTAGGTCTTGCCGCTCGAGAAGCCCAGGTCGCCGGTGCACAGCATCATCGTGCGGTAGGGAAGCTCGAGCTTCTTCAGGATCGCCTCGGCGTGCCCGGTGAGCGCTTCGTGGGCGGCGGCGGAGTCCTCCGGCTTCACGACCTGCACGATCTCCACCTTGTCGAACTGGTGGACGCGGATGATGCCCCGCGTGTCCTTGCCGTAGGTGCCGGCCTCCGAGCGGAAACACGGGCTGTGGCAGGCGAACTTCATCGGAAGGTCGCGCGCCTCCACGATCTCGTCGCGCACGAAATTCGTGACCGTGTATTCCGAGGTGGGGATGAGGTAGAGGTCGCGGCCCTCGATCTTGAAGAGGTCCTCCCTGAACTTGGCGAGGCTGGAGACGCCGTCGGCCGCGGCGCCGCTCACGAGGTAGGGAACGTACACCTCGGTGTAGCCGTGCTCCTCGGTGTGCACGTCGAGCATGAGCTGCGCGATCGCGCGATGCAGGCGAGCCACGGCGCCCTTCAGCACGTAGAAGCGCGCGCCCGAGATCTTCGCGGCGGTCTCGAAATCCAGCCCGCCGAGTGCCACGCCCACGTCCACGTGGTCCTTCGGCTTGAAGTCGAAGGCGCGCGGCGTGCCCCAACGGCGCACCTCGACGTTCTCGTCGCTCGACCGGCCTTCGGGCACCTCCGGGCGGGGAATGTTGGGGATGACGCGCAGGAACGCCGCCATCTTCTCCTGGTTGGCCGCGAGCGCGGCCTCGCCCGCCTTCAGCTCGTCGGCCATGTCCGCGACTTCCTTCATCACCGCGGAGGCATCCTCGCCCTTCGACTTCAGCATGCCGACCTGGCTGGAAAGCGCCTTGCGCTTTCCCTGCAGCTCCTCGGTGCGCGACTGGACCTTCTTGCGCTCGTCCTCGAGGGTGCGGAACGCGGCCTCGTCGAAGGCGAAGCCGCGGCGTTTCAGGCCCGCGACGACGGCGGGGAGATCCTTGCGGAGAAGCTGGATATCGAGCATCCCCGCATTTTATCTTCTCCCGCTACCTCGCCCCGCCCGGTAGCGACTGCACCGCCTCGAGCGCCTTTTCCACGTTGGCCTGGGGCGACATCCCACCCACGGTGGCCGCGACCTTGCCGTCGGGCGAGACGATGAAGGTCGTGCGCTCGGTGAAGCCGTGGTCGATGTCCATGCCGCGAGTGTCCTTGATTCCCGCGCGCCCTTCCTTCACCGACAGGTCGTACGATTTCGCGATCGCGCCATCGGAATCGGAAGCGACGGGGAACTTGCCGTTGCAATACTCCGGGTCCTTCGAGAAGTCGTTCAGCCGGGCGATGCTGTCCAGCGAGACGCCGATGATCGTGGCGCCGGCGGCGGCGAATTTCTCCTGGCTCACGGCGAATGCATGCGCCTGCACGTTGCATCCGCTCGTGTACGCGGACGGATAGAAGTAGACGACGACCGGACCCTTCTTCAGCGCGTCCTTCAGGGAATACGGGCTCGCCTGTCCGGCGAACGATGCCTGCGCATCGAATGGGGGCGCCGCGTCGCCGGCCTTGAGCGCGGCCATCGCCGGCGAAAGGATGGCGAAGGAAAGGAAAGAGGCGAGCAGGAGGCGTGGGGCCATGCGGGATCTCCAGGAAGAATGGGACGCGAGACGTGAGAGGAACAACAAAGGCGCCCCGGCTATTCCTTCTTCTTCCCCGCTTGTGCGTCGCGCTCGCGCAGGTGCTCCAGCTTCTCGCGGATCTTCGCTTCCAGCCCGCGGCCGGTGGGTTGGTACCACCCCGGGGGTTCCATGCCGTCGGGAAAGTAGCTCTCGCCCGCGGCGTAGCCCTCGTCCTCGTCGTGGGCGTAGCGGTAGTCCTTGCCGTAGCCCAGGTTCTTCATGAGCTTGGTGGGCGCGTTGCGGATGTGGAGCGGCACGGGCCGCGTGCCGTCCTCGGAAACGAATGCACGCGCGGCGTTGTAGGCCGCGTAGACCGCGTTGGATTTCGCCGCCACCGCGAGGTAGATCGCGCATTCGGCGAGCGCCAGCTCGCCCTCGGGCGTGCCGAGGCGCTCGTAGACCTCGGCCGCGTTGATCGCGACCTCGAGCGCGCGCGGATCGGCAAGCCCGATGTCCTCGCTCGCCATGCGGATCATGCGCCGGGCGAGGTAGCGCGGATCGACGCCGCCATCGAGCATGCGAACCAGCCAGTACAGCGCGGCGTCGGGGTCGCTGCCGCGCACGCTCTTGTGCAGCGCCGAGATCTGGTCGTAGTAGTTGTCGCCGCCCTTGTCGAAGCGCCGGCCGGCGCGCTGCGCGACCGCGTTCACGAAATCCACGTCGGCGCCGCGCCGGCCCTCGACCTGGGCGGCCTGCGCCACCTGCTCGACGAGGTTGAGCGCACGCCGCGCGTCGCCATCGGCGAACTCCGCGATTCGCGCGCGCGCGTCGGTGGTCGAGTCCACCTTCTCCGCCTGGAAGCCGCGGTCGATCACCTGGTCCAGCTCCGCGGGCTTGAGGCTTTCGAGCACGTAGACCTGGGCGCGCGAAAGCAACGCCCCGATGACCTCGAACGACGGGTTCTCGGTGGTCGCGCCGATGAAAGTAAAAAGGCCCGACTCGACGTGCGGGAGGAAAGCATCCTGCTGGGCCTTGTTGAACCGGTGCACCTCGTCCACGAAGACGATGGTCGCGCGGCCATACTGGTCGCGCGAGAGCTTCGCGCGCTCGACCGCCTCGCGAATCTCCTTCACGCCCGCGAGCACCGCGGAGATCGTGATGAACTCCGCATTGAATGCATGGGCCATGAGGCGAGCCAGGGTGGTCTTGCCCACGCCGGGAGGGCCCCACAGGATCATGGAGTGCGGACGGCCCGCCTTGAGCGCGGTCGAGATGGGCTTGCCCTCGCCCAGCAAGTGCTTCTGGCCGACCACTTCCTCGACGCTCTGGGGCCGCAGGCGCTCGGCGAGCGGGACGTGGACCTCGCCGCTCGCGCCGAAGAGCTCGCGTGACGTGCTCATGGTTCCACCACCAGGGGCTCAGCCACCTCGTAGCGTCCGCGCCCCGCATTCTTCGCGGCGTAGGCGGCCGCGTCGGCGCGCTTGAGAAGCGCGTCCGGATCGATGGCATCGCCCAGCGACGTGGCGATCCCGATGCTTGCCCCGATCGAGCAGGCGCCGGCGCTGGTATCGAAGGGCTCCGACAGCGCCGTGATGATCTTCGTCGCGATCGTCGCCGCTTCCTCCGGCGCCGCGAGCCCTTCGAGGATCACGGTGAACTCGTCGCCGCCCAGGCGCGCCACCGTGTCGGTGACGCGCACGCTATCCATCAGCCGGCCGGCGACCGCCTTGAGGACTTCGTCGCCCGCGTCGTGGCCGCGCGTGTCGTTCACTTCCTTGAAGCGGTCCAGGTCCACGAAGAGCACCGCCATCCAGCGCCGCTGGCGCGCCATCCGCGCCAGGGCCTTCGGCAGGATCTCCAGGAAGCTCAGGCGGTTGTGCAGCCGCGTGAGGGAGTCGCGGCGCGCGAGCCGGTCGAGCTCGGCCTGGAGCTTGCGGTCGGCCGTGATGTCCGTGGACAGGTGGTAGATGCCGATCACGGGGCCGTTGCGGTCCTTTCGCGGGAAGAAGGAAGTGCGCACGAAGCGCTCGCCCGCGCGCGTTGCGATCCGGCGCTCGTACGTCGAGGCCTCGCCCAGCAGCGCGCGCTCCAGGTATCGCACCACGGTCTCCTGGTACTCCGGCCCGGGGAAGACCTCGTCCACGCGCTTGCCGATCATCCCGGCCGGGTCGAGGCCGAACCACTCGCGGTAGCACGAGTTGGCGAACCGCACGCGCAGCTCCGCATCGACGTAGGAGATCAGCGCGGGCACGTTGTCGGCGACGAGCCGCAGCCGCTCCTCGCTGTCGCGCTGGGCCTTCTCGGCTCCGAGGCGCTTGCGCATGAGCTCGTTGAACTGCCGGGTGATCGCGCCCACCTCGTCGGCGCGGTGCACCGGGATGGGCGTGAAGTCGCCCTCGCCCTCGCGCAGGCCGATCATCGACAGGCGCAGCAGGTGCAGCGGCGCCAGCAGCCAACGCACGATGAGCCAGACCAGCGGCACCACGACGAGCGCGCAGATCCCCGCGAGCAACCACAGGCGTTGCTCCGCGGCCTTGAGCGGAGCATAGAGCTCCGCCTTGGGCACCCCCGCGATCAGCACCCAAGGCACCGCGCGCAGCCGCCCCGAGGTATAGAACGTCTGCACGCCCTGGCTGGACACGCCCTCGGCGGTACCCTCGAATCCGTTCGCGGCGTCGGTCACGGCACGGGAGCCGTTGGCCGGCCGGGGCTGCATGATCCGGTTGCGATCGGGGTGCGCCACGTATATGGGCTTGGCGCCCCGCGTGAGCACCACGAAATAGCCGGCCTTGCCGATGCGCTCGTCACCGAGCGCGCCGAGGAACGTCGAGCGATAGAGGCGGATCACTCCCACGAGCACGCCCGCGAGCCGGCCGTCGCGCGCCATGATCGGGGTGGCGACGTTCACGATGGGCTCGTGCCGCGTCCGGGAGAGCACGGGCTCGGAGATCACCGTGACGTGCCCGGCGACGACCTGCCTGAAATATTCGCGATCGGACGCATCCAGGCCCGCCCGTCCGGCGAGCTCCGGAAAGTCCGTGACGATGGTGCCCTTGCTGTCCTGCACGAGCAGGTCGTCGAAAAGCGCGAGCAACGAGGGCCGCTCGGCGAATTGCTTGCGGATCTGCCGCGGGTCGGCCAGGTCGCGCTCGTCCATGAAGGCGGCCGTGGCCGAGAGCGCGCCCGCGCCGGTCTCGAACTTCGAGTCGATCTCGCGCGTCACGCGCGCCACGAGCGAGGCCTGCTGGTCGGAAACGATGCGCACGAAGCCGCTTTCCAGCAGTTGCATCTGGACCATGTTCGCCACGACCATGATGGCGACGACGAGCAGCGCCACCGAGAACGCAACGCGTTCCTTGATGCTTAGGTGTTTCATCGGACCCGTTCCAAGTCGCTGACGTATTTCGCCCGGCCGTCGCCGCGAGGCGACGCACCGCAGCCGGATGCGGACGCCACCACGCCTACTTTACCCGCTTAATCAACATGTTGCCGTAACAGGTGCGCGCCTTGCTCCTAACCCTCGGGGCCCTCCCTTTCCTGGGCCCTGGAGCCCACCTTGCCACGCACCGCCGCCCGCCGTCTCGCCGCGATCGCCGCGCTCTGTCTTTCGTGCCCGCTCCACGCCGCCAACCCCGCTGCCAGCATCACGGTGGACGCGCTCGCCAACCGCCGCGCGATCGACCCGCGCATCTATGGACTCGCTTTCGCGACCGCGGCGCAGCTGGACGAGCTGAACGCACCGTTGAACCGCAGCGGCGGGAACGCCACCTCGCAGTACAACTGGCAGGCCAACGCGAGCAATCGCGGCGCGGACTGGTACTTCGAGAGCCTGCCCTCGGACAGCGCGAGCGCGGGAGGCGACGGCGACTCGTTCATCTCCGGCACGCTCGCGGGCCATTCGAGCCCGATGCTCACGATTCCCACGATCGGCTGGGTTGCGCGGCTGGGCGCGTCGCGGGGCCGCCTGTCGAGCTTCTCGATCGCGAAGTACGGCGCGCAACAGGACAACGACTGG
>DATBEA010000172.1:0-8667 GCA_036276215.1 Usitatibacter sp. | reverse complement strand
GAAGAGCGTGAGCACGTTGATCGACAGGCCGAGCATGTAGAGGCCCGCGAACGTGCCGACGATCGAGACCGGCACCGCGAGCATCGGGATCACCGTCGCCCGCCATGTCTGCAGGAAGATGAACACGACCGCGAGCACGAGGACCGCGGCCTCGAAGATCGTCTTTTCCACCTCGTGGATCGAGGCCTTCACGACGATGGTGGTGTCGAACGGGATGATGTAGTCCACATCCGCGGGGAAGCTCTGCTTCAGCTCCACCAGCCGCGCCTTCACGGCCGTGGCCGTGTTGAGGGCGTTCGCGCCCGGGGCGAGGAAGACCGCCATGCCGATGGCGGGCTTGCCGTCCACGGTGGGCGCCGTGTCGTAGTTGATGGCGTCCAGGCCCACGGACGCGATGTCCTTCACGCGCAGCGCGCCGTTCGGGCCGTTGGAGCGCACGATGATGTTCTCGAACTCGTCCGCGCGGGTGAGGCGTCCGCGCGCGGTCACGGTGAACGTGAGCGCCTGGCCCGGCGGAGCGGGCTCGGCGCCGATCTTGCCGACGGCGAACTGCGAGTTCTGCCCGCGGATCGCGTTGGCCACGTCGGTGGGCGTCACGCCCAGCTGCGCCATCTTGTCGGGCTTCAACCACACGCGCATCGAGGAGCCCGCGCCGAAGACGAAGAGGTCTCCCACGCCGGGGATGCGCTTCATCTCGTCCACGATGTTCGTGTTGGCGTAGTCGGCGATGGTCGTGGTGGCCACCGAGGCCTTCGGCGAGAACATCGCCGCCACCACGAGGATGTCGGGCGAGCGCTTGGCCACGATGATGCCGTTGCGCCGCACCTCGTCGGGGAGCGTGGGCTGGGCCACCTGCACGCGGTTGTTCAACTGGACCACCGCGCGATCCAGGTCCGTGCCGATCTCGAAGGTGCAGGTGATCGTGAGCGAGCCGTCCTGCGAGGCGCTCGAGACGTAGTAGATCATGCCCTCGGTGCCCGAGAGCTGCTGCTCGATGGGTGCCGCGACCGTCTTGGAGATCGTCTCGGCGCTGGCGCCGGGATACGCCGTGCTGATCGATACCGTCGGCGGCGAGATCTCCGGGTACTGCGAAACCGGCAGGTTGAACGAGGCGATGATGCCCGCGAGCGTCACCAGGATCGCGACCACGCTCGCGAAGATCGGACGCTCGATGAAGAACTTCGAGAAGTTGCCCATGGAACGCCCCTAGCGCTCGGAAGTCTTGGTCGGCTGGGGCTCGGCAGCGGTGGCGGGAGCGGCGGCCGGCCCGTGGGGAGCCACCGGGGAGCCGGGGCGAACCTTCACGAGGTTGTCGATGATCACCATGTCGCCATCCGAAAGCCCCGCGGTGACGACGGCGTTGTTGCCGATCCAGTTGGCGATCTTCACCGACTTGGGGGCCGCCTTGCCGTCGGGCCCCGCGGTCATCACCATGCGCGACTGCTCGTTCTGCAGGATCGCCTGCTGCGGCACGAGGATCGCGTTCTGGTCGCCCGCGAGCACGCGAACCTTGAGGAACTGCCCCGGCAGCCACTTGGTTCCGGGGTTCGAGAACTCGGCGCGAAGCTGCACGGTGCCGAGCTTGGTATCCACGTTGCTGCCGGCGAAGTTGAGCTTGCCGTTGTCCGCGACCACGGCGTTGTCGCTGTCGCTCACGATCTGCACGCGCGCCGCGCGCTGGGCGCCGCGGATGCGGCCGTAGTCGGCCTCCGCGAGCGAGAAGCGCACCCAGATGGGGTTCACCTGCGTGAGCGTGGTGAGCAGGCTCGAGTCGCTCGCCGCGGTGACGAGGCTGCCTTCGGAGCGCTGCGCGCGCCCGGTGATGCCGGAGATCGGCGCGGCCACCCTCGTATAGGAAAGGTTGAGCTCGGCCTCCTTCAGCTTGGCTTCCGCGGCGGCGATGGAGGCGCTCCCGGTGCGCTCGGTGGCCACGGCCGAATCGTAGTCGCGCTGCGCGATCGCCTTCTCCTTGGCGAGCGGCTCGAGGCGCTTCACGTCGCTCGCGGCGAGGTCGCGTTTCACGCGCTCCTGCTGCAGCGCCGCCTTCGCCTCGTCCACGGCGAGCTCGAAGGGCGCGGGATCGATCGTGAACATGAGCTGGCCCGCGTTCACGGGGGCGCCTTCCTCGTAGACCCGCTTTTCGAGGATGCCGGTCACGCGCGCGCGGATTTCCACCTCGCGCGAGCCCTCGGCCTGGCCGACGGCTTCGAGCGAGACGGGAACGCGCTGCGTGGAGACCTTCACCGTGGTCACGGGAACCGCCTGGGGCTGGGCCTGGGCGGACTTCGCGGCGTCGTCGCCCTTGTGGCAGGCGGCGGCGAGCGCGCATGCGCCCACCATCAAGGCGAAACGGGGGAGGCGAGTCATCGGCAGTGGCTGGCAGTGCGGAGAATGGAGCATTATATACGTTCCAGAATGTATGTAAAATGGCGGCCATGCGAAGGACCAAGGAAGAAGCCGCCCGCACCCGCGACGCCATCGTCGAGGCGGCGCTCGCGTGCTTCGACCGCCACGGCATCGCCAACACCACATTGGAACAGATCGCCACGGAAGCGAGCGTGACGAAGGGTGCGGTGTACTGGCACTTCAGCGGCAAGCACGAGATCCTGCACGCGATCCGCGAGGAGGTCTCGCTGCCGCTGCTCGACCGCGCCGACTGCACGCTCCTCGCCCGCGGCGAGCGCGCCCCGCTCGACCGCGTCGCGCGCTTCCTCGAGGGAATGCTGGAGAGCGTCGAGAGCGACCCGCGCACGCGCCGCGCGCTCACCGTGATGCAGTTCAAGTGCGAGTATGCCGACGAGCTGGTCCAGGGACTCGACGACATGCACCGCAACAACGACCGGCTCGCCAAGGCGCTCGAGGCGACCTACGAGGAGGCGCGCAAGGCGGGCACGCTCAACCGGGCGCTCACTCCGCGCATCGCCGCCCTCGACACCACCGCATTCCTCGCCGGCCTCGTCCGCCTCTCGCTCCTGGACCGCACCCGCAACGGGATGCGCAAGAACACCCCCGCCTTGATCCGCGCTCACGTCGCCTCGCGCCGCGCCGCCTGAAAAGCACGTCGCGGCTGTCGAATCGCGCCCTCGCCGTTCGTCGTTACAGTAAGGGCAGCCGGAAGGCCGCCCTTCCGACCCACGACCGAGGAGAAAACTAATGAGATTCATGGTGATGGTGAAGGCCTCGAAGGAATCCGAAGCCGGGGCGCTCCCCACGCGGGAGCTGCTCGCGGACATGCTGAAGTTCAACCAGGAGCTCGTGGCGGCCGGGATGATGGAAGCCGGCGAAGGCCTGCAGCCCAGCTCCAAAGGCGCCCGCGTGCACTTCAGCGGCAAGAAGCGCACCGTCATCGACGGCCCCTTCCCCGAGACCAAGGAGCTCGTCGCGGGCTTCTGGATCCTCAAGGCGAAGTCGAAGGAAGAAGTGGTCGAGTGGATCAAGCGCTGCCCGAACCCCATGACGAGCGATTCGGACATCGAGATCCGGCAGATCTTCGAGGCCGCGGACTTCGGCGCCGAGCTCACCCCGGAGCTGCGCGAGCAGGAAGAGCGGCTGCGCAAGGAATCGGCGAAACTCGCGGGGAAGTAATGGCCTCCGTGCTCGTATCGCGCACTCCCTCCCGGTTTCGCCGCCCTTTCTTTCAGTATGTTGCCCACGCTTGCGTCGCGACGCTGACGTGGTAATGTCGGCCGCGCATTCCAAACTGAACAAAATTCAAGGAGGAATCCATGCAGTTCATCACCGAGCTGTGGCTGCCCATCGTCGTGTCCGCCGTGGGCGTGTTCGTCGCGAGCAGCCTGATCCACATGGTCTTCAAGTGGCACAACTCCGACTACCGCCAGCTTCCCAACGAGGAAGAGGCACGCGCGGTGCTTCGTGCAACCTCCGCCGCCCCGGGCATGTACGCGATCCCCTATTGCGCCGACATGAAGCAGATGGGCTCGCCCGAGATGCAGCGCAAGTACACCGAGGGACCCATCGCCGTCATCACGACGCGCGCGCCGGGCAAGCCCAACATGGGCCCGATGCTCGGCCAATGGTTCGTGCTGAACCTGGTGGTGGCGGCGCTCGCCGCGTACGTCGCCTCGAAGACGCTGGCGCTCATGCCGTCGACGTTCCTCGGCATCTGCCGCGAGGTGGGCGTGATCACGTTCCTCGCCTATGCGGGCGGCAGCGTGAGCGGCGGAATCTGGATGGGCAAGCCGTGGGGATCGGTCGGCAAGGAAGTGCTCGACGCGTTCATCTACGGCGTTGTAAGCGCTCTCGTCTTCGCGTGGCTCTGGCCCCAATGAGCATGTAGGCCGGGCGGCGGCGCTGCGCCGAAAGGGGGATCGGCGCCGGCGAACCCCCGCCCGCTTCCGGGGGTCGGACTTCTTCGGTATCCCAAAGGAGAATGCCATGACCCCCACCTTCAAGCTCGCGGCCGCCGCGGGCGCAATCGCCGCCGCGCTCGCCGCGCCGGCGTGGTCGCAACCTGCGACGAGCCCAGCACCCAAGTCCACCATGCCCTCCGCCAACTCGGTGATGTCGGGCTCCACCAGCACGAGCAAGGATCCGTACGATCCGAGCAACACGCAGCTGCGCTCGCAGTGCTATGACGCGGCGACCGGCAACTGGCGCAATACGCCGGCGTGCGAGCCGCTGATCCGCAACGGCGTCGCGCCCGACGTGGTGGGCGGCGGCACCCCGGCGGCGGCTGCCGGCACGACCAACTCGCTCAACGCGGGAACGGCCGGCTCCACCAGCTCGCTCAATTCCAACGGCGCCATGAGCGGATCGACCTCGCGCTCGACGACGACGAACAGCGGCACGACCTCGTCGATCAACCCGTCGATGTCCAGTAGCGGCGTCGCGGGCACCGGCTCGACGTCTTCGGGCACCTCGGGCACCGGATCCACGGGTGCGACCGCGGGTGGCTCGGCTGGCGCCGGCGCCTCGGGCGGCACCAGCGGTGGCGGCGGTCACTAAGCGACAGGCAACACGCGATCGAAGGGCGGCGAAAGCCGCCCTTTTTCGTTGCCCTAGCGGCAGGCCGCGCGGCGACGGCCGAACATCTGCACCGCGTAGAAGCGGCCGGTGCGCGGGCTCTGGACGACCGCGATGCCCGTGTCGATGACCTTCGGATCGAGCATGTTGCGGCGGTGCCCGGGCGAATCCTTCCAGCCCTGGACCAGGCCCTGCGCGAGCGCCACGCTCGTGAACCCGCGGCTGTCGTACTCGAAGGCGATGTTCTCGGACACCACGCAATAGTCATAGCCCCCGGCGAGGGCGCGCTTCGAAGGGGAACTGCCGTCCGCGTGGTGGTCGAAGCGGTCGGTGGCGGCGAGGTAGGTCGCGAAGGTGCGAGCCACCTTGTCGAGCGCGACGTCGTTCTTCACGGCCCCCAGGCCCTGCTCGTGCCGGAAGCGGTTGGTGCCCTCGAAGATGCCGCGCTCGACAGAATAGATGTCGGCGGGGGAAGCGCCGGCGGCGGCGCACAGCAAGAGCAAGGCAAGGATCGCGCGCATCCCTGCTTTGAACGCGAACACCCCCGGAAAGTTGACGCCCGTCCCCATTTCGCGCCCTCCAACCCCGCTTTCGTCGCATCCGCGGCGATGGGCCGAACTCGCCTTGATATCCTTCGCGGCATGGTTTCGATTCTTTTCGTCGTCCGCCGCGTCGCCGCCTGGGGCGCCGGCATCATCGTCGTGGTGGTCCTCTGGGTGACGCTCATCAGCCGCGGGCCGGCCTGGCCCTTCCTCGTGGGCGCCTTCTTCCTTCTCGCCTGGGTCGTGGCGAGCGGGTTCTCCCACGTGCACCGGGTGCGGCTCATTTCCGAACGATCGGACGCAGCGAGCCTGGGCTCGCGCCATCGCAGCCAGGTCGAGGTGCCTTTCCCCGCGAGCGAGACGTTCGACCTCGTCGACGCCGCCATCCGCGAGCTGCCCAACGTCCAGGACGTGCGCAGCGCCCGCGACAGCCTCCAGGTGCAGGGCCTCGCGTGGGCCGAGGAATACAACTCGCGCAGCGCCGCCAAATACAAGCGTGATACGGGCCTCGATGCGAACCACAACCAGGTGCGCGCGACCGTGGCGCCGGGCGAGGGCACGAGCAGCGTGACCCTCATCTGCGAGCCTTCGCGCGCCGCATGGGCCGACTGGTTCAACGTGGACAACGGCGCCAACCTCGAGAACATGCAGGCCATCACGCGCGCGATCACGCGCCGCGTCTCCGAGCGGCGCCGCGAGGAAGCGGCCCACGCCCTCGAGACCGCCACGCAAAAAGAGCTCACGGTGGCGAAGCTCTCGCTGCTGCACGCGCAGGTCGAGCCCCATTTCCTCTACAACACGCTCGCCTCGGCGCAGATCCTCACGCGCACCGACCCGGCCAAGGCCGACCAGATGCTGGGCAACCTCATCCTGTACCTGCGCACCTCGCTTCCCCGCACCGAGGATTCCCTCTCCACCCTGGGCGTGGAAGTGGAGCGCGCGCGCGCCTACCTCGAGATCCTGCGGCTTCGCATGGGCGACCGGCTCGGGATGCAGATCCAGGTGCCCGAGCAGATGAAGCGCGTGCCGCTTCCGCCGATGATGCTGCAGACGCTCGTGGAAAACGCCGTCAAGCACGGCCTCGAGCCTTCACCCGCCGGCGGCACCGTGTGGATCACCGCCCGCGAGTCCGACGGCAAGGCCGCCATCACGGTGGCCGACGACGGCCGCGGCTTCAGCGACGACGGCGGCGGCACGGGCATCGGGCTGAAGAACGTGCGCGAACGCCTGCGGCTTGCCTACGGCGACGTGGCGGGCTTCGCGATCGTGTCGAACTATCCCGCGGGCGTGGCGGCGACCATCACCGTGCCCTCGGCGGGACCGCCGAGCTCCCATGCCTAGCGCAGTCATCGCGGAGGACGAGAAGCTCCTGCGCGACGAGCTCGCGTCGCTCCTCGAACGCGCGTGGCCGGAGCTCTCGATCGTGGCGCAGTGCGACGAAGGCGCCGGTGCGCTCGAAGCGATCGCCGAGCACCAGCCCGACGTGGCATTCCTCGACATCCGAATGCCCGGGCTCACGGGAATGGAAGTGGCGGCGGCCGCGGCCGAAGCGAGCCCGGCCACCCAGGTCGTGTTCGTGACCGCGTACGACCAGTACGCGATCGACGCCTTCAACCGCGGCGCCGTGGATTACCTGCTGAAGCCCATCGCAGCCGAGCGGCTCGCGGCGACGGTGCAGCGGCTCAAGTCGCGCGCCGCGCCCGCGGCCGACGCGCAGGGTCTCACGGCGATCCTCGAGGAGCTGCGTTCGCGCATCTCGCCTTCCGGGGGCAAGGAGCCGTTGCAGTGGATCACCGCGAGCGTGGGCAAGGAGACGCGCCTCATCATGGTGGACGACGTGGCCTACTTCAAGGCCGAGGACAAGTACACGGTGGTGGCGACGCCCTCGGGCGATGCGCTCATCAGGAAGCCCATCCGCGAGCTCCTCGACCGGCTCGACCCGCAGCTCTTCAAGCAGATTCACCGCTCGACGATCGTGAACCTGAAGGCGATCGCGGGCGTGACTCGCGACGAGGCGGGGCGCGGCACGATCCGGCTTCGCACACGTCCCGAGACCCTCGCGGTGAGCCTCACGTTCATGCCCTTGTTCCGGAATATGTGAAATCCATTCCCGGCGCCTCAAGCGTCCAAGAAGCCTCTAGAATGGCCGCCTCCCAAAAGGACCCCTCGCCATGATGAAGACGCTCCTCGCCCTCGCCGCCGCTGCAACATTCGGTAACGCCCTCGCGGCGGAAGACCGCCCCCAGGACCACTGGAACCTCACGGACATCTATTCCGGCGAGGCGGCGTGGAGCTCCGACTACGCGAAGGTCGAGGCCGACCTGAAGCGCTTCGCGGCATGCCGCGGCCAGCTGGGCAAATCCGCGGGGCGCTTTCGCGAATGCCTGGACCTCGAGTACGCCATCGGCCAGCGTGCGGCGAAGCTTTCCACGTATGCCTCGGAGCGAGCGGCCGAAGACACGGGCGACGCGGCCCGCCAGGCGCTGGACCAGAAGTCCAACGTGCTGGGGAGCTCCCTCTCGGAGGCGGCATCCTTCGTGAATCCCGAGATCCTCGCCATCGGCAAGCCGCGCATCGAGGCATTCTTCAAGGCCGACGCCGGGCTCGGGAAGTATCGCCACGTGATCGACGATGTCCTTCGCACCGCGCCCCACACCCTCGACGCGAAGGGCGAGAAGATCCTCGCGCAGTTCTCGCTCACGCAAGGCGATCCCATCAACGTCTACCGCATCTTCGCCAACGCCGAGATGCCGTGGCCCACGGTGAAGCTCTCCTCGGGCGAGGAGGTGAAGCTCACCAACACGGCCTACCAGAAGTACCGCGAGGCGGCCAACCGCGACGACCGCAAGATCGCCATGGACGCCTTCTTCGCGCGATGGAAGGACTTCGAAGGCACCTACGGGACGCTCCTCTACTCGACGCTGAAGGAGCACAACGTCTACGCCAAGGTGCGCAACTACCCGGATTCGATCACCGCTTCGCTCGACAACAACAACCTGCCGCGCAGCGTCTACGACGCGCTCATCAGGAGCACCAACGCCAACCTGCCCACGTTGCACCGCTACTTCCGGCTGCGCGCGAAAATGCTCGGCATCACCGACATGCACTACTACGACATCTACCCGCCGCTCGTGCATTCGGA
>DATBEA010000171.1:0-6645 GCA_036276215.1 Usitatibacter sp. | reverse complement strand
ACGCGCATGACCGAAACGCTTCCCACCCAATGGCTGGCCCTCGTCGGAGTGGTCTTCCTGCTGGGCCTCAAGCACGGCCTGGATCCGGACCACATCGCCGCCATCGACGGCCTCACGCGCTTCAACGCCCGCGAGCGGCCGGCGCTCTCGCGCTGGTCGGGGCTGCTCTTCTCGGCGGGCCACGGCGTCGTCGTGACCGCGGTGGCCATCGCCGTGGCGACGGTCGCCACCGAATGGAAGGCGCCCGCATGGCTCGAGGACACGGGCACGTGGATCTCGATCGGCTTCCTCCTCCTGCTGGGCGGCGCCAACCTCTGGGCCGTGCGCTCCACGCCGCGCGGCGAGGCTGTCGCGGCCACCGGAATCCGCACGCGCCTCTTCGATCGGCTCACCCGCGCCGAGCACCCGGTGCTCGTGGCCGCGGTGGGCGCGGCCTTCGCGATCTCGTTCGACACGCTGAGCCAGGCGGTGCTCTTCTCGATCACGGGCTCGAACCTCGCGGGCTGGCTCTTCGCCGCGCTGCTGGGCCTCGTGTTCACGCTCGGCATGGCCGCTACCGACACGCTGAACGGGTTGTGGGTGAGCCGCATGGTGCGCTCCGCCGACCGGGGCGCGGCCGCCTCCCGCGTGATGAGCCTCGCGGTGGGCCTCGCGTCCATCGCCATCGCGGCGCTCGCGATCGCGCGCCGCCTCCTGCCCGGCCTGGATGCGCGTGTCGAGTCGTGGGGCATCGCGCTGAGCGGGGCCGTCATCGCCGCCGTGGCGCTCTCTTACCTGGCCGCCATGTGGCTGCGCGGGCGTGAAAGGCAGGTGGCGTGATGGAACGCGTGAAGAAGCCGAAGGCGCGGCGCATGCGCCTCTCGTCGGTGGCCAACTCGATCCGCCTCACCAAGGCGTTCTCGGAGAGCGAGTTCGAGATGGGCATCAGCGCGCTCGCCGCGCGCCTCGGGCTCGCCAAGAGCACGGTCCACCGCCTGGCGACGACCCTCGTCGAGTACGACATCCTCGAGCAGAACCGCGAGAGCGGCAAATACCGCCTGGGCATCGCGCTCTTCGAGCTGGGCACGCTGGTGCGACGCAAGATGGACGCGGCCTCCGGGGCGCAGGTGCAGATCCACGCACTCGCCGAGGCCACGAACGAGACGGTGCAGCTCGCGATCCTGGACCATCTCTCGGTGCTCTACATCCGCGTGCGCGAAAGCCGCCAGGCGGTGCGCATGTCCACGGGGCTCGGCTCGCGCGCGCCCGCCCACTGCACGAGCGTGGGCAAGGCGCTCCTCGCGTTCCAGCCGCCCGAAGTCGTGCAGCAGGTGATCGAAAACGGGCTCAAGCGCTACACGGAGCACACGATCACGGAGCCCGCGCAGCTACTCTCGGAGCTCGCGACCGTCCGGCAGAAGGGCTACGCGCTCGATGACGAGGAGATCGAGGTGGGACTGCGCTGCGTGGCGGCCCCCATCCGCGACCACACCGGGCACGTGACGGCGGCGATCAGCGTGGCCGCTCCCGTGCAGCGCATGAGCAAGAAGCAGGTGCAGCAGACGATTCCCTCGGTGGTCGCCGCGGCCGAGGCGATCTCGCGCCGCCTGGGCTACCTTCCGGCGTTCGCTGCGGGAGCGATGGCCGAGTGACGCACGCCGTCCGCCTGCCCGACGGCACGCAGTACGCCTGCGCGCCCGACGACACGCTCCTGCGCGCGGGGCTGCGCTCGGGGCTCGGGTTTCCGTACGAGTGCAATGCGGGCTCGTGCGGCACGTGCAAGGTGGAGCTGGTCGAGGGCGAGATCGAGACGCTGCGTCCCGACGCCCCGGGGCTGAACGAGCGTGACCGCGCCAGGAATCGAGTCCTCGCCTGCCAGGCGCAGCCGCGCGCGGACTGCGCCATCAAGGTGCGGCTTCGCCCGGAGAACGTCCCGTTGCACCGCCCCGCGCGCTTCCCGGCAACCCTGGAGGCGGTGCGCGACCTCACCCACGACATGCGTGAGTTCACCTTCCGCGCCGGCACGGGCGCGCCCGGATTCATGCCGGGACAGTACGCGCTCTTCTATCTTCCGGGACTGGATGCGCCCCGGACCTATTCGATGTCGAACGCGGATGAGGGCACCGGCACCTGGCAATTCATCGTGCGCCGCGTGCCCGGCGGCGTGGGCACCGTGACGCTCTTCGACCGGGTGCCCGTGGGCGCGACGATCACGCTCGACGGCCCGTACGGCCTCGCGTACCTGCGCGCCGAAAGCCCGCGCGACCTGGTGCTGATCGGCGGGGGCTCGGGGCTGGCCCCGATGCTGTCGATTGCGCGCGGCGCGATGCGCGAGCCGAAGCTGGACGGCCGCCACATCCATCTCTTCTACGGCGCGCGCGAGGTGCAGGACCTCTGCGGCCACCAGGAGCTCCAGGCGCTGCCGGGTTACGGGGCGCGGATCACGTTCACCCCGGTGCTCTCGAACGTGGAGGACGACGCCCTCGAGACCTGGAAGGGCGCGCGCGGCTTCGTCCACGAGGTGGCCCGGGATTTCGTGGGCGTGCGCTGGCCCGACTTCGAGTACTACTTCGCGGGCCCCCCGCCGATGGCCCAGGCCGTGCAGCAGATGCTGATCGAGAAGCGCGTGCCGTATCCGCAGGTTCACTTCGACAGTTTTTACTAGGCGCGAGGCAGGCGCGAGGCGAGAGATGGCTTCCAGATTGAGACTGTCGCTGGGCTGCTGGAACTACGACCGCACGCGGGCGCTCGCCGACGGGCGCGTGAAGGCCGACGGCATCGAGCTCACCTATCTCGACATGCCGGTGGAAGAGACTTTCTTCCGGATGCTGCGCCACCAGGAATTCGACGTGGCGGAGATGTCCCTCTCGTCGTACACGGTCTCGCTCTTCCGCGAGAAGAAGAACTTCATCGCCATCCCCGTGTTCCCGTCGCGCTTCTTCCGCCACTCGTGCATCTACGTGAATGCGAAGAGCGGCATCCGCGAGCCGAAGGACCTGGTCGGCCGGAAAGTCGGGACTCCCGAGTACCAGATGACCGCGCCCGTGTGGATCCGCGGGATCCTCCAGGACGAGTACGGCGTGCCCGTGGATTCGGTCACGTATTTGACCGGCGGCGAGGAGGAGCCCAACCGCAGCGAGAAGCTGAAGCTCGACCTCCCGCCCAACATCAAGGTCCAACCCATCGGGCCCACCGACACGCTCGCCGCGATGCTGCGCGACGGCAAGATCGACGCGCTCTACACCGCGCGCATGCCTTCCACGTACAAGGCGGGCCACGAAGGGCCCGTGCGGCGGCTCTTCGAGAGCTACATGGAAGTGGAGCAGGCGTACTACCGAAAGACCCGCATCTTCCCGATCATGCACACGGTCGCCATCAAGAGGAGCCTCTACGAGCAGCACCCGTGGGTGGCGATGTCGCTCTACAAGGCGTTCGCCAAATCGCAGAAGGAAACGTACGACGACCTCTACGTGACCGCGGCGCTGAAGGCGATGCTGCCGTGGCTCACGAAGCACGTGGAGGATGCGCGCGCCCTCATGGGCGACGACTTCTGGCCCTATGGCTTCGAGCCCAACCGCGAGACCCTCGCCACGTTCCTGCGCTACCACCACGAGCAGGGCCTGTCCCAGAAGCGCCTCGAGCCCGAGGATCTCTTCGCGCCGGAGACCCTGGAGAGCTTCAGGATCTAGCGATGGCCGAGCCGATCGGAACGAAGAAGCACACCCTCCTCGACCACATGATGGGCGAGGGCGGGATGCACGCGCATGCCCAGGGGGAATACGACCACGATCACGACCACGACGACGCCGGCGACTACGACCTCGAGAACGACGCGCTGTGGATCCAGGACCACATCACGCTCGTGTGCGTGGGGATCGACATCGGCTCGTCGGGCACGCAGGTGATCTTCTCGCGCGTGTACATGCGCCGGCTGGCCGAGGACCTCACCAGCCGCTACTTCGTGGTGAAGCGCGAGACGCTCTACGAGTCGCCCGTGGCGCTCACGCCCTACCAGAGCGAGACGCGCATCGACGAGCGCGCCGTGGGCGACATCGTCGACCAGGCCTACGAGGCGGCGGGCATCCACCCCGACAACATCGACACCGGCGCGGTGATCCTCACGGGCGAGGCGCTGCGCCGCGAGAACGCCAAGGCCATCGCCGAGGTGATCGCCGAGATGGGCGGCGAGTTCGTGTGCGCCGCGGCCGGCCACCACATGGAGTCGCTGCTCGCGGCCTACGGCTCGGGCGCGGCCAGGGCGTCGCACGATTTGAAGCGCCCGGTGCTGAACGTGGACATCGGCGGGGGCACCACGAAGCTCGCGCTGGTCGAGAACGGGCGCGTCGTGCACACGGCGGCGATCCACATCGGCGGGCGGCTTGCGGTGGTAGGCGGGAATGACGTCGTCACGCGCCTGGATCCTGCAGGGCGAGATCTTGCGAGGAACGCCGGCCTCGATTGGTCGTTGGGTGCGAAGGTCACCGATGCCGACATTGCACGCGTCACGGAATGGATGGCCGATGCGCTGGTGAAAGCGCTCACGGTGACGCCCACACCGAAGCCGGTCGACGCGCTCTGGCTCACCGACCCGCTCGAGCCCGTGGCAGGCATCGCCGGCGTGATGTTCTCGGGAGGCGTGGCCGAATACGTCTATGGGCGCGAGGCACGCGACTTCGGCGACCTCGGAAAGCGCCTGGGAGAGGCGCTGCGCAAGCGAGTGGACGCCGGCGCCTTGCCGTATCCGCTCCTTCCCGCCGGCGAGTGCATCCGGGCTACCGCCATCGGTGCGTCCGAGTATTCCGTCCAGCTTTCGGGCAACACCGTCTACATCTCGAACCCGGGGGCGTTGCTGCCGCGCAAGAACCTGCAGGTGCTGCAGCCCGACGTCTCGCTGGAAAGCGACATCTCGGCCGCGCGCGTGACCCAGGCGATCCGGCGCCACTTCCAGGCCTTCGACCTGGAGGAGGGCTCCGCCGAGGTGGCGCTCGCGTTCCGCTGGTCGGGTCCGCCGGCCTACGTTCGCCTCGAGGCGCTCGCGCGCGGCATCGTCGAAGCCCTCCCCGTGACGCTCATGGAAGCCCGGCCGCTCTTCCTGGTCCTCGACGGCGACATCGCGCAATCGCTGGGCGCCTTGCTGAAGGAGGAATGGGGCGTGGCCTCCGAAGTCCTCGTGATCGACGGCATCTCGCTCTGGGATTTCGACTATGTGGACCTGGGGCGCGTGCGCATGCCCTCGTACACGGTGCCGGTCACGATCAAGTCGCTCGTCTTCAGCGAGGATCCGCGTGGCCCGCGCTCGCGCGCGCACGGCCAATCCCACGAGCATGGCCATGGGCACGGCCACGGCCACCATCACCACCACCACGCCCCATGAGCGAGAACCTGCGCCAGATGCTCGCCGACGCGCTCACGATGTTCGAGCGGGCCGAGGTGATCGACTTCAACGGCCACATGAGCTGCCGCCTGCCGGGCACGCCTCACATCCTCATCAATTCGGGCAAGTCGGTGAGGAGCGCGCTCTCGGCGGCCGACATCATCGCGATCGACCTGGACGGCAAGCCCGTGGAGGGCGACGTGGTGCCGCCCATGGAATTCCATTTGCACGCCGAGATCTACCGCGCGCGCCCCGACGTGAACGCCGTGGCGCATACGCACCCGCTGTGGTCCACGCTCTTCAGCATGGTGGGCGAGCCGGTGCTGCCCGTGACCATGCAGGCCGCGGTCATGGGGCCGATCCGCTTCTTCCCGAAGACCGCGTCCATCAACCGCAAGGAGCTTGGCGAGGAAGTCGCGAAGGCCCTGGGCCCCGATCGCGTGATCATGATGCAGTCGCACGGCGCCGCGGTCGTGGGCGCCGACATCGTCGAGGCGTTCGTCCTCGGCATCTACCTCGAGGAAACCGCGAGGCGGCAATACCTCGCGAAGGCCATCGGCACGCCGCGCGCGCTCACCGCCCAGGAGGTCGAGACCATCGGCGCGAACCTGAGGAAGCCCCACCTGTTGAAGAAGGTATGGGACTACCACCATGGCAAGCTATAAGCTTCCCATGCCCCTTCCCGCGGGAGAGCGCCGCCGCTTCGAGTGGGGCTGGATCGTCATCGCGCTCTGCGTGGCGATCACCGTGTATGTCGCCATCATCCCGCTGGGATTCCTGCTGTGGCAGAGCTTCTTCACGCCGCAGACCGCCGACAAGGCCGCCCAGTTCACGTTCGGAAACTACCTCGAGGCGTACGGCAGCAGCGAGACGTGGATCCTCTTCCGCAACTCGGTGCTCTTCGCCATCGGGACGTCGACCTTCTCGTTCGTCGTGGGCACCGCGCTCGCCTGGATGAACGAGCGGACCAACACGCCGTTCAAGAGTGCCTTCTACGCCCTGTCGATCATCCCGCTCATTATCCCGAGCATCCTCTTCACGGTGGCGTGGATCCTCCTCGCGAGCCCCAAGATCGGGATCCTCAACCTGGTGCTGAAGGACCTGTTCGGCCTCGACCAGCCGCTCTTCGACATCTATTCGATGTGGGGCATGGTGTGGGTGGACGGGCTGCACTACTCGCCCATGGCGTTCCTCCTCATGTCGGCGGCCTTCCGGTCCATGGACCCCGCGCTCGAGGAGTCGGCGATGATGAGCGGGGCGAACGTCCTGCAGGTCGCCTGGCGCGTGACGCT
>DATBEA010000170.1:0-6162 GCA_036276215.1 Usitatibacter sp. | reverse complement strand
AGGTCCCCACGATCCTGACCACCGTAACCGAAGAGCGCGGTGGATACCTGCTCAAGGGCCTCCAGGACGTCTTTCCCGCGCAGAAGCCGATCAACCGGACCTTCATCAACACCTGGGAAGACAAGCGCGTCGTCGAGGCGGTAAAGGCGACGGGGCGCAAGCAGCTCGTCATCGCGGCGTTGTGGACCGAGGTGTGCCTCGCGATGCCCGTGATCCACAGCCTTGCCGACGGTTATGACGTCTTTTTCGTCACCGACGCCTCGGGTGGCGTATCGCGCGAAGCGCACGACATGGCCGTTCTACGGATGGTGAGGGCCGGAGCCGTGCCGATCACCTGGATCGCCGTCATGAGCGAGTGGCAACGGGACTGGGCTCGCGAAGCGACGGTTCCGGCGATCGCCGAGGTCACCGTCGCCCATGGCGGCGCCTCGGGCGTCGCGTTCGCGTGGGAGCAACAGCTGCTCAACTCCGGCAAGAAGTAGCCCCGCTCGGTGTGGGCGACAAACCGTAACAGGCGGAAACGCCCCCGCCATTGTGTTCCCGGCCGTTCCCCTCGCACACTGGCTGCAATTCAACCGGGGGGTCGCCATGAAGCCATGGAATTTCGCAGTCGCTTTCGTGATGTTCGCCAGCGCGCCGGTGCTCGCCAACTGCCAGTGGGAATGGCTTTGCAAGGGCGACGGCAGCGCCTGCAAGCAGATGCCGGTCTGCGAGACGCTCTACGACACGCCGCCCGCCAAGCCGGACAGCGCGCCGCCCGCGCCGCCCATCGCCATGCGCCCGGACACGATCGCATCGGATCTGGGCACCGCGAGCTGCGAGCACGTCATGCGCAAGAACACGAAGGGCGAATGGGAGTGGAGCAGGGCGTGCTACTGCAGCGATCCCGCGACGAGCAAGGATCCCAACGATCCGCTCGCGAACATCGTGCGCTGCACGGCTCCCTGGAAGGAATAGCGCCCGGCTACTCCTGCGGCGCGGGCTTCTTGCGCAGCGCGTAGAGCGCCCACGCGAGCCCGCCCGCCATCATCGCCCGGCCGAGCACGCCGAAGAACGTGCCGATCCCGCGCGCGTGGCGAAGGAGCCCCGTGTCGCCGAAGAGATTCTGCCAGTCGTGGCCGTCGCTCTCGGCGCCGGTCATGCCGCCCAGCAGCATGATCTTCGGGTCGAACGCGTCGTACATGTAGACGGCCATGTCGAGCACGGAGAAACCCAGCAGCCAGAAGCAGAGCGCCGCGCCATAGGCGTCGCGCCGCTGGAAGAGCAGGGCGCCGCCCGCCACGATCGGCATGAGGAGCTGGCCCAGCGTGCCGCCCAGGATCATGATGAACTGGCCGAACCACCGGAAGATCGCGTAGTGGCCGGCCTCGTGGAACGGCAGGAGCACGAGGTGCAGGAAATGGCTTCCGGTCTCGCCCTCCGGCAGGTTGGCGTCTTTCCAGATCCAGAGCGTCCACGCGGCGAAGAGCGCCAGAAGCACGGCGCGCATTCAGCCCGAGGCCGAGATATGCAGGCGCGCCTGCGCCCAGTCGACGAGCTGCGTCGCGCTCATGGGCCGCGCGATGTAGTAGCCCTGCGCCACCGGGCATCCGAGGGTGAGGAGGAGGTCGAATTCCTCGCGCGTTTCCACGCCTTCTCCCACCGCGTCGATGCGAAGCTTGCGTGCAAGCTCGATGCTCGACTCCACCATCGCGTAGCTCTGTGAATTGCCGGACGCGGTCTTCACGAACGAAGCGTCGATCTTCAGCTCGGTGAACGGGATCCGGGAGAGGCGCTGCATCGACGAGTAGCCGGTGCCGTAGTCGTCGAGGGAGAGCCCGAACCCCTTGATCCGCAGGCGCGAGAGGTTCTCCAGCGTCGCACCGAGGTCGCTCGCGGCGAGCGACTCGGTCACCTCGAAGATGAGCTGGGGAGGATCGACCTGCTCCTCGCGCACCACGGCGAGGATGCGATCGGCGAACGACGGGTCGGTGAGCGAGGAGATGGAAAGGTTCACCGACAGCGGGACCTCGAAGCCCGCGCGGTGCAGCCCGCGCCAGCATCGCGCGGCGTTGCGGACCATCGTGATGGTGAGCGGGTCCATGAGGCCGCTCGCGTCGGCGAGGTCGATGAAATGGCGGGGATTCACGAAGCCGCGTTCAGGGTGGCGCCACCGCCCCAGGGTTTCGGCGCCGGCGAGCCTGCCCGTCTTGACCTCCACCTTCGGCTGGAAGAGCGACTCGAACTGCCCCTGCTTGAGGCCCTGGGCGACGTCCTCACCCGTGAACGCGAAATCCGCCGTCAGCGGCGTTGCGGGCACGTAGGATTCGAGCACCGCCATGAGCTTCCTGCCGGTGAGCGGCTTCTGGATCGTGCCGAGGAACTCGACGCCATAGGCGCGCGCCATCGTCTCGACCGCGGCGGCGACCTTGGGGTCCATGCTGGTCACGATCACGAGCGCGGCACGGTGGCGCTGCGCGGCGATGTGCCGGACGAGCTCCATTCCGTCCATCCCGGGCATGTCCAGGTCGCTCACCACGACGTCGATGGGCGGATCGAGAACCGACAGGACATCGAGGGCGGCGCGGCCGTCGGCAGCGCAGAAGACGGCCTTGGCCCCGGCCTCGCGCACCACCGTTTCGGCGAGCCAGCGCTGGAACTGGTGGTCCTCGACGACGAGCATGCGAAGTGCGGCGATTTCCATCACGGCTCCGAATGGCTCGAAGCGGCGCGTGGCGCCGGTTCGGTCTCGAGCTCCGACCCGATGCGGCCGAGCTCGACCTCGAGGGCGCCGGTGCGCAGGCGAATCCCCTGCCAGTCGTCGGCGCGCCCCGCCGATTCGATCTCCCCGCACACGCGCGCGAGGCCGCTCGCCCCGACCGCGGCGCCCGCGACCCTCATTCGATGGGCGATGCGGGTCACGAGGACGATATCGCCCGTCGCGACGGCCCGTGCGAAGTCGGCGGCGTCGTTGCGGGAGCAGCGCACGAATTCCGCGAGCACCGCATCTTCGGTCGCCGTGTTTCCGCCGGTGAGCTCGGCGAGGACGGAGCGATCGAGTGCGGGGCCGCCGGGCGCCGGCCGCACCCGCATCCATCTCGCCAGCTTGGCCGCGAGCTCCTCGCGCCGCGTGGGCTTCACGATGTAGTCGTCCATGCCGCACGCGAGGCATTTCTTGGCCTCTCCCTCGAGCGCGTTGGCGGTCCAGGCGATGATCGGCGTGCGCTCGAGGCCTTCGGCCGCCTCCACGCCGCGAATGCGGCGCGTGAGCTCGTAGCCGTCCATTCCCGGCATGTCGCAATCGGTGATCACGACCGCGACGCCGCCCCCGCGCCAGGCCTGCATCGCCTCCAAGCCCCCGTCCGCGCTCTGCGCGGCGTATCCCAGCGTCTCGAGCTGCCTCGCGATGAGGATCCGGTTGATCGGGTGGTCGTCCACGACGAGCACGAGCGACCCGGACGCGCGGGCCTCGTGGATCGGCGGGGCCGCGCGCACGGCCAGCGGAGCCGCTTTCGGGCTGGCCGCGACCCCGTCGAGCGGGGCGCGCGCGGCGACGAGGGTGAAGGAGACGGCCGTGCCGAAGCCTTTCTCGCTGCGCAACTCGAGCGTGGCGCCCATGAGGTGGCCCAGGCGCCGGCAGATGGAAAGCCCGAGGCCCGTGCCGCCGGCGCGCGGGGAGCCCGACGACTGGACGAAGGGCTGGAAGAGCCGCTCCTGCTCCTGGGGCGTGAGCCCCATGCCGGTGTCCTTCACGACGAAGCGCAGGGTATCGGCCTCGCTCGCCGCCTGGACGAGCTCCACGCGCAGCTCGACGCTTCCCGTGGACGTGAACTTGATCGCGTTGCTCACGAGGTTGTTGAGGACCTGCTGGACGCGAAGGGCGTCGAGCATGTGCGCGCCCTCGATGCGGCCGTCCACCGTCTGCGAGAGCAGCAGCCCCTTCATGCTCGCGTTGCCGGAGTACACGTCGCACACCGAGCTCACCAGCGAGTGGACCGACGCGGGCTCGGGGCGCAGCTCGAGCCTGCCCGCCTCGATCTTCGAGAGGTCGAGGATGTCGTCGATGATGCGCATCAGCGAATCGCCCGATTGGCGCACCGTGCCGAGGATGGAGCGCTGCTCGCCGTCCAGGCGCGTGAGCGAGAGAAGCTCCAGCATCCCGATGACGCCGTTCAGCGGCGTGCGGATCTCGTGGCTCATCGTCGCGAGGAACGCGCCCTTGGCGCGCTCGGCGTCGAGGGCGCGGTCGCGCGAGCGCGCGAGCACCATGTGCATCTTGGCGTTCTCGGCGATGAGCATCAGCAGCATCACGTTCGCCGCGACGAGCCCATAGAGCCGTCCCGCGTAGAAGCCCAGGTCGAAGCGCCCGCCGTTCAGGACCGCCGAAAGCGCCACGTCGAAGATCCAGGCGCAAAGCACCACCATGAGCCAGAGGTCGAGCGCCGCGCGCGAGCGCCGGCGCCACACCTCGAAGAGCGCCAGGACGCTCGCGATCCACACCGTGGCCACCACCGTCGCCATGTAGGGCGTGTAGTGGTTGTCCGCCATGATCGGCGGCAGGATCGAATGGCCCACGCTCGCCAATGCCGCGAAAACCGCGGCGAGGCCCACCGCGCCGGCTGCCGAGGACAGGACCGCGGCGCGGCCCGTCTTCGGCGGGGCGGAGGTGCCGGCACGTTCCCGGCTCGCGAGGACGATGTACGCGATCACGTAGAACGGGAAGCCGCCGTGCCAGAACATGTAGAGCCAAGCGGTGGTCTGCGGGCCGGCGCCCAGCAACCCCGTGGCCGAGAAGAGTCCCGGGAACGTGAGCAGGTGCGCGAATGCGCAGACCGCCGCGAAGAGGTAGCCGCTCGCGAGGACCAGCAGGGCGCGCGAGCGCATGGAAGCGAAATGGGCGTAGAGCAGGGCCGCGGTGACCAGGTCGCTCAGGATGAGCGCCGATTCGTAGCCGGGGATGAACGCCGTGATGGGCGAGAGCTGCGCCTTTGCGAACGGCGCGACGGCGCAGAAGACCGCGACCGAGGCGATGACGATGCCTTTGGCGAGCCGTCGCTGCGGCAAGGTGGCCGGGGACGAAGGGCTTGCTGTGGTCGGGCGAGGCGCGCCTGGGATCCCCGAGGCCATCACGGGTTGAATCTCCGGCATCACGGGACAATACTCCGAGGGCTTAACATGCGCAAGGCTGCGATGCCGCAAGCGTTGCCAAAGGGTTAACGATTGCACTATAGTGCCGCATGGCGTCCGTCGTAAGCCCCGGCTTGTCCGCCCCCAACCCGCTTCCGTCCCCCGACCTCACGCGGCTCGATCGCGCCGGGACGGCCGAGGCGCTGGTCCCCACGATCGCCCGCCTCCAGGAGGCATTGCCCGCCGACGAGGCTGCCGCCGCGATCGATTCCGCGCTCGCGACCGGCCGTTCCCTGTACTCCCATGGCCGCTCCTGCGAAGCCATCGACCTCGCGCGCGCGGCGCTTTCGCAAGCGCGCCGCACGCCGGGGTCTCCGCGCATCTACCGGGCGCTCGCCGCATGCGGGATCCTCTGCGCCGACTCGTTCGACGTGGTGAGCGCGATCGAATTCCATGCGCAGGCACTTCGGCTCGCCACGCATGAGAGCGAGGCGGTGGAGCTCGCCCAGGCGTGGAACAACATCGGCCTTGCGTTGGCGCTGGCGGGAAGCCCCGCGATGGCGGCGCGCGCGTACTCGCGTGCCATCGAGGCGTCGCAGGCCGTCGAAGGCCCGTGCTACGTGCGGTTTGCGGGCAGCGCGAATCGCGCCAACACGTTGTTCCACCTTGGCGCCTACGAAGAAGGATTGAAGGTCGCGCTCCGCGCCGTCGATGAGCTCACCCCCGAATTCGCCACGCGCGAGCGCCATGCGGTCATCCTGCTGCATCGCAATCTCGTGCACCTGCTGGTCGCCGTGGGCCGCGTCGCCGAGGCGGGGGAACGCGTGGCCCAGCTGGTCGCGCTGGCGGAGCAGGCCGACAGCCCGCGCGCGAGCATCGCGGCGGCCACGGCGCGGGCTGCCTACGAGCTTGCCATCGGCCAGGAGGATGTCGCCCTGACGCGGCTCGACCAGGCGCTCAACAAGGCGCGCCAATCGCCCGCGCACCTGCGCGACGCGCTGGTTTGCCTGATCCGCGCCGAGGAGCTCGTGGGCTCTCCCGAGCGCGCGCTCGCGC
>DATBEA010000169.1:0-10329 GCA_036276215.1 Usitatibacter sp. | reverse complement strand
CGAAGAGCGGAAGCGCGAGGAGCGCCAGCAGGATCCCCGCGCCGCGCGCTCCCAGGGTGAGCGCGCTGCAGGCCGCGCCCAGGAGCGAGAGGATCGGCGTGCCTAGGGCGAGGCTCACGGCGAGCGCGGCCTGCGTGCCCGGCTCCAGCCCGTACTGCAGCCCCAGCAGCGGCGAGAGCACCGTGAGCGGAAGTCCGCTCGCCGTCCAGTGCGCCGCGACCTTGCCCGCGACCCACGAGGGCATCGCGTGCGGCGAGAGCGCCATCTGCTCGAGCGACCCGTCCAGGTAGTCCGCGCCGAACATCGCCGGAAGCGATAGCAGCGAGGCGAGGAGCGCGCACACCCAGATCACGCCTGGCCCGATCTCCTCGAGCATCCGCGGGTCGGCGCCGACCCCGAGGGGGAAGATCGACGCCACGAGGAAATAGAAGACGATCACGAGGAGCGTCTCGCCCGGATGGCGCCATGCGAGCCGCAGGTCGCGACCGAGCGCCCATGAAAAGCCGCTCATGGGCCAAGCCTCACCTCGCGGGCCGCGGCCGGGGCGAGCGGGTGGTGCGTGGCGATGACCGCGAGGCCGCCGCGCGCGAGGTGGCGCTCGAGCATCGATGCGAAGAGGGCTTCGCCGCCGGAATCGAGCGCGGTGAGCGGCTCGTCGAGGAGCCAGAGCGGCGCGGGATCGAGCCAAAGGCGCGCAAGGCCGATGCGCCGGCGCTGTCCCGCCGAAAGCCGCCGCGCGGGAAGGCGGCGGCGCGCCGCGAGGCCCACCTGGCCCAGCGCCTCGTCCATCGCGTTCCCGCCGCACGCGACGCCGCGCAGCGCGAGCGCGTCGCGCAGGTTTTCGGCGGCGGTGAGGTCGTCCTTCAACGCCGAGGCGTGCCCGGCGTAGAGCGCCTCTTCACGAAAGCGCGATTCCGGCGACCCGGCGGGCGTCCCGTCCCAGATCACCTCGCCTTCCTCCGCGCGCGTGAGGCCCGAGAGGCAGCGCAGCAGCGTGGTCTTGCCGCTGCCGTTGGGCCCGCGCAACGCGACCCATTCGCCGGCGGCCGCGGCGAAGGAAACGTCCCGGAAGAGCCGCACGTCGCCCCGCGCGCAGGAAAGGCCGCGCGCCTCGATCGCCTTCACGGGAGCACCTTGTCGATGAGGATGTCCACGCCCGCCGCGCCGGGCTTCACCACGCCGCTCGCGCCGACGAGGTCGCCAGGCTGCGGCGCAGCGCCTCCGGAGCGCGACACGCGCGCCTCGATGCGCACGGCCGGCGCCGCCGAGATCTTCGCCATGGGCGACATCGCCATGCTGTCGTCGAGCGAGTAGGCGAGGGGAAGCGAGGAAGCCGTCGAGCGAATGACCGCGAGCGGCATGCGCGAGCCGCCCTCGGCGCGCGCGAAGACGAAAAGCGTGTCGCCGGGCGCGGCTTTCGCCGCGAGCGCGGGCGCGATGCGCACCGAGCCGCTCACGCGGGCGCCGGGCGAGGCCGCGGGAGGAGCGGCCTTGGCGAGCGCCGTCGCCGGGGCGAGCGGGCGGCCCGCGGAAGCGGCCTTGGCGCCGATCTCGTCCAGGACCGCGAGCACCTGGCGCTCGTCGTCGGAGCCGGGCTCGAGCTGCGCGGCGAGCGCGCGCCAGTAACCGGCGGCCGCGGCGAGGTCGCCGCCATCCATGGCCGCGGTCCCGGCGAGTGCGAGCGCCTTGTGGTTCGTGGGCTCGATCGCCAGCGCCTGCTTCGCGAGCTCGTAGGGCTTGCCCGCGAGCGAGCGGCCGTGGGCCATGCCGAGCGCGTCGGCGTAGTCGGCGAGCACCTGGGCGTCGCCGGGCACGAGGCTCGCGAGATGCTCGTACGCGTCGGCCGACTCGTCGAAGCGTCCCAGCGCGGCCATGGAGCGCGCGAGGAGCGCCCACCCGCGCGCGTCGTCGGGGCGTTCGCGAACCTTGCGCGCGAGGTTCTCGACCATGGCCACGATCTGCGCGTCGTCCATCTTCGCGGCGGCCGAATGCGGGGCGAGCGAATCGGGCGCGCCGAAGGCGAGGTACAGGCCGATGGCGAACGCGGGCAGCGCGATCGCCACGATGGCGGCCGTCGCCCACGGCTTGCGCGAGCTCGAAGCGGCGACGGGCGCCTCGGCGGGCAACGCGAGCTCGCCGCGCGCTCTCTCGGCAAGCTCCGCGAGCGCCGCATCGCGTCCCGCGGCGTCGAGCAAACCGCGGGAGGCGTCGGCCTCGATCTCGCGGCGCTGGCTGCGCAGGACCTCGAGGTTCGCCTCCGCGACACCGGGGCCCGGGGCCCCGCGCCGGGCGCGAAGCAGCGGCACCAGGACGAAGGCGAGCGCCACGAGCGTCATGAGCGCCGCGACCGCTACGAAAACCGTCATTGAAAGAAGCAGATAAGCGAGAGAGGCAAGAGTGAAATTATACCGAAGGCCCGCACCCGCATTGCATCGGATTGCGGACTTCGGGGATGACGGCACGATACAATGCCCCACCGCAACGGCTCCGGTTCCCAGGTGAGGCATTACTCGATCCTCGAGTACGCGCGGTTCCGCTGGTTCAAGACGTCGCTGGGCCTGTGCGCGATCGCCGCCGCGGCCTATCTCTGGCACGACCCGGTGCCGCATCCCTATGGCGGCACCTGGCTGGGCTACACGCTCGGCACCGCCGGCGCGATCCTCATCGCCTGGCTCCTCTGGTACGGGGTGCGCAAGCGCCGCTACGCGGCCGCCGGCAACCTGCAGGGCTGGCTTTCCGCGCACGTGTACCTGGGCACGGCGCTCGTCGTGATCGTGACGCTGCACACGGGGTTCCAGCTCGCCTGGAACATCCACACCCTCGCGTACGTGCTGATGCTCCTGGTGGTGGCGAGCGGCTTCTACGGCGTGTTCGCGTACCTGCGCGTTCCGCGCGCGATGACCGCGAACCTGGGCGACGACTCGATCGCCTCGCTGGTGATGCGCATCGCGGACCTGGACCGCGACATGCGCGAGAAAGCGATGTCGCTTCCCGACACCCTCTTCTCGCTGGTCGACCGCTCCATCGCCGGCACGCGCCTGGGCGGCAGCGCGCGGCGCCTGCTGTCGGGCCGCGACGACGCATGCCCCACGGCGGGCGCGGCGCGCGACTGGCCGAGCCAGGCGAGCGCGCTGAAGGGCGACCCCGCGATCCTGGGCAAGGAAGTGTTCGGGCTGCTGCTTCGGAAAGAGCAGCTCCTGGTCCGCGCGCGACGCGCGCTTCGCTATCAGGCGATCCTCGACTTCTGGCTCTATCTCCACGTGCCGCTCGCCTTCATGCTGCTGGCCGCGCTCGCCGCCCACGTCGCCTCGGTGTTCATCTACTGGTGAGGCCGGCCGCGTGAAAGTGCTGGTGCTCCACAGCGCCCCGCGCGCCGGGGGGCGTTCTTCGGTCGTGCGCAAGACGGTGAACGCCGAATGGGTGCGCATCGGGCGCAACGCCAGCTGCGAGATCCACCTCGCCGACCCACGCATCGCCCTCGAGCAGGGCATGATCGTGAATCGCGACGGCCTCGTGTACCTCGAAGGCGAGGCGGGCTCGCAGGACATCTCGCGCAAGGCCGTGCGCGCGGTGCGGATGAAGCCCGGCGAGCCGATCGACATCGGCCCGTACCGGATGGAGCTCATCGCCACGCCCCAGGGCTACGACGCGGCGGTCTCCGTGTCGCTCCTTCGCCCGCGCGAGACGGTGGCCGACCTGGGCAGCCGCAGCGCGCGCCAGACGCTCGCATCGCTCGGCTTCTCCAAGCGCGGCGCGGCGTGGATCGGGCTGCTCGTGGTGCTGGCGGCGTTCCTCTTCTTTCCCGCCGGGCGCGTTCTGCACCTGCCGTGGAGCGGCGGCGGAAGCGATCGCATGTGGAATCCCGGGCCCGTGATGCTCGCGCACCAGCCGATCGCCGATCGCTGCGAAGCGTGCCACGAGACGGCCTTCGAGCACGTGACCGACCGTGCATGCCTTGCCTGCCACGCCACGGTCGGCCACCACGTTTCCGTGGCGATGCGCGCCGGGATGCTCTTCGACGGGGTGCGCTGCGCGAGCTGCCATCGCGAGCACAAGGGCGTGAAGCCCGTGCAGCGCGACGACGACCGCTTCTGCATCGACTGCCATCGCGCGATCCATGCGCAGGCGCCCGACGCCCACGTGAAGGACACGTCCGACTTCGCCAGGTCCCACCCGGCCTTCGTCCTCTCGGTGCGCGACCCGCACCTCGCGTTTCCCCACGACAAGCACCTCGACCCGCACGGCGTGCGCTCCCCCAAGCGCGGCCGGCCGCGGCTCGATTGCGCCGACTGCCACGTCCCCGACGCCTCGAAGCGCATGTTCGAGCCGATCTCCATGGCGCGTGCGTGCCAGGAATGCCATCGGCTGGACATCGAGCCCGCGGTGACCACGCGCGAGGTGCCCCATGGCGATCCGCGCGCGGCCGTGGCGATGATCGAGGAGTTCTACGCGGCGCTCGCGCTGAACGGCGTGGCCGACAGCTTCACCAGGGCGTTCGGCGTTCCGGGCGAGGGACTGCTGCGGCGCGTGGGCACCCCGTCTACCGGGGAGCGCCAGGATGCGCTGCGGCTCGCCACGCGCAAGGCGGCCGCGGTCGCCAGCGATCTCTTCGAGGTGCGCGTGTGCAAGACGTGCCACGAGGTGAAGCGCCAGTCGGCGCCGGGAGCGAAGACGCCCGAGTGGAGCGTGGCCCCGGTGAGCACGACGAACCGGTGGATGCCCCGGGCGCGCTTCGACCACCACGCGCACGAGCGCACGCCGTGCAAGGAGTGCCATGACGTGGCGCGCTCGAAGAGCTCCCGCGACGTCTCGATGCCCGGCATCGACGCATGCCGCCGCTGCCACGCGGGGTCGAGCCCGCAAGAGGGCAAGGTCACGTCGAGCTGCCTGCTATGCCACGGCTTCCACGACGCGCGCTTTGCGTGGGATCCGCGGCTCGCCAAGGCGATCGCGAAATGAAGCGCGCCCCCTGCCTCGCGCTCCTCCTCTTCGCAGGCGCATGCGGCGGGGGCGGGGGCGGCGGCTCGCCATCGCCGCCGGCCGCGGGATGCACGGCAGGCTGCCCGGTTGCCCAGGATTTCCTTGGCGTCGCCGACGTGCAGCGCATCGTCGCGCAGGCGGTGGGCGAGGCGAAAGCCCGCAACCTGCAAGCGCAGGTCGCCGTGGTCGATCGCGTGGGCAACGTGCTCGCGGTGTTTCGCATGGACGGTGCGCCGGCGACGGTCGCGATCTCGAGCGGGCTGGGCGTGATGGGCGGGCTCGATGGAATCCCTTCCGGGACGATTCCCGCGGCCGACGCGGCCATCGCCAAGGCGCTCACCGGCGCGTACCTCTCTTCCGCGGGCAACGCCTTCTCCACCCGCACGGCGAGCCAGATCGTCGAGGAGCACTTCAACCCGGGCGAGCTGGGGCAACCCTCGGGGCCGCTCTACGGCGTGCAGTTCTCGCAGCTCGCGTGCTCGGACGTGAATCGCAGCCGCGCGCAGGGCACGATCGGGCCGAAGCGCTCTCCGCTCGGCCTCGCCGCCGATCCCGGCGGGCTGCCCCTCTACAAGGGCAACGTGCTCGTGGGTGGCGTGGGAATCGAGGCCGATGGACTCTACGGTCTCGACCGCGACGTCTTCGACGTGGACCAGGATCCCGAGGAGCTCATCGCGGTGGCGGCCGCGAGCGGGTTCGCCGCACCCGCCGACATCCGCGGCGAGCGCATCACCGCCGACGGGCGCACCTTCCGCTACGTGGACTCGGAGGCGATCGCTTCCGATCCCGCGCATCCGCCCGCGTTCGCGGCGCTCCCGGGCTCCCTCGTCGCGGTGCCGGGCTATGTCGATGCGGCGATCGTCGCGGGGACATCGTTCGGCTCGGCTGCCTCGGGCGTGCGGGCCGACGAGGGAGCGTTCGCGCCCGTGGGCGGATGGATCCTGGTCGATGGCGCCAACAACGCGCGGTTCCCTCCTCGCGCCGCGGCCGACGGATCGCTCTCGCAAGCCCAGGTCGGCGCGATCCTCTCCGAGGCGATCGCCGTCGCGAGGCGCGCGCGCGGCCAGATTCGCCGTCCGCTGGGCTCGATCGCCGAGGTGAGCGTGGCGGTCGTGGACACCGGCGGCGAGATCCTGGGCCTGGTGCGCACCGGCGACGCTCCCGTCTTCGGCATCGACGTGGCGGTGCAGAAGGCGCGAACGGCGATGTTCTTTTCCCATCCGTCCGCCGCATCCGATCTCGCCGCCGCGCCCGACGCGCAATACCTTGGCGGCGGCCACGCCTCGATCGCGCGCTATGTCGGATCGCTACGGGATTTCCTCGGCGACGCCGCGGCCCTCGAGGGCGACATCGCATGGAGCGTGCGGGCCGTGGGCAACGTCCACCGCCCGTTGTTTCCCGACGGGATCGACGGCGCGCCCCCGGGGCCGCTTTCCACGCCGATCGCGCAATGGAGCCCCTTCAACGACGGCTTCCAGCTCGACCTCGCCTACAACCAGCTCGTGAAGGGCGTGCTGGGCGACGACTCCGAGGGCTGCGCGGGACGCGCCGCGGCGGGAAGCGCAACGGCCGATGCGGGCATTCCCAGGCTTCGCAACGGCGCGCAGATCTTTCCCGGTGGCGTGCCCATCTATCGCGGCGCGCGGCTCGTGGGGGCCGTGGGCGTTTCCGGCGACGGCGTGGACCAGGACGACATGATCGCCTCGCTCGGCCTTGCCAACGCGGCGAAGGAAATCGCGGCGGGCTTCGGGCATGCTCCCGCCGCGATGCGTGCCGACACGCTCACGCCGCAGGGCGTGCGGCTTCGCTACGTCCAATGCCCGCAAGCCCCCTTCAACGGATCGAGCGACGAAAATGCCTGCGCGGGTCTTTAGCATGGCCTTCCTGGCGGCGCTCCCGGTCCTCGCGCAGGAGGGCCGCTTCCCACCCGCGTCCGCCGATCCCGATGCCGAGATCGTTCCGCGCCGGCCCGGCCCGAGCAAGCCGCAGGGCTATGTCGCCCCGCAGCCCGATCCGGCGCGGGCCGCGCCGCCCGACGTGCTCGCGCCGCGCGAGAGCATTCCCGTGCGCGACCGCTGGCGGATCATGCAGTCGCTCGGCGTGAAGTCGCCGTGGTTCGATCCCTACAACCAGAACGTGCTGAAGGGCGACCTTCCGGTGGCGGGCGAGCCGTGGCTGTACCAGCATTTCCCGGACCTCGCGCGGCGCCTCGAGCCCGACTGGTTCGTGAACCTGGGCGCGGTGTCCGATTCCCTGGTGGAGCTGCGGCGGCTCCCCACGCCCGTGGGGGCGCAGTCGACGCAACGCCCGGGAAGCTACGACTTCTTTGGAAGCGGGCGGCAATCGACCGTCGCCGAGACGCTCGTGGTCTCCATGTCGCTCATCAAGGGCGACACGACCTTCAGGCCGCCCGACTACGAATTTCGATTCACGCCCGCGTTCAACGTGAACCGCTCGGAGGTGGAGGAGGTGAGGGCGCTTCGCATCGATCCGCGCGAGGGCGTGGCCCGCAACGACAGCCACGCGGCGATCCAGGAGCTCTTCGCCGACGTGCACCTGCGAAACGTGAGCCCGCGCTACGACTTCGATTCGGTGCGTGTGGGAGTCCAGCCGTTCAACGCCGACTTCCGCGGATTCCTCTTCCAGGACGTGCCGCTCGGGGTGCGCCTCTTCGGCAGCCGCGACGACAACCGGTGGCAGTACAACCTCGCCTGGTTCCGGCGCCTGGAGAAGGACACCAACTCGGGCCTGAACGAGACGCGCCTGCGCCGCGACGACACGTTCTTCGCGAACCTGTATCGCCAGGACCTTCCGTGGCTGGGGTTCACGTCCCAGGCGACGGTCGCGGTCAACCTGAATCGCGAGGGCGGCGGCCAGCACTACGACACCAACGGCTTCCTCGTGCGTCCGGCCGTGGTGGGCGACTCGCGACCGCACGACTACACCGTGACCTACCTGGGCTACAGCGGCGACGGCCATTGGGGGCGCTGGAACTTCTCGGGGAGCCTCTACGCCGCGCTGGGCCGCGTGGACCATGACCCGATCGCGCAACGCCCCGTGTCCGTGCGTGCCGGGCTCGCCGCGGCGGAGCTTTCGCGCGATTTCAGCTGGGTGCGCCTTCGACTGCAGGCGCTGGTGCAATCGGCCGACAGGAACCCCTTCGATGGGCGCGCCACGGGCTTCGATGCGATCTTCGAGAACCCGCAGTTCGCCGGCGCCGGCACGAGCTTCTGGATCCGCCAGGCGGTGCCGCTCGTCGGCGGCGGCGGCGTGGCGCTCTCGGGACGCAACGGCTTGCTCGCGAGCCTGCGCTCGTCGAAGGACGAGGGGCAGTCCAACTTCGTGAACCCCGGCCTCGTGCTCCTGGGCGGGGGCGCGGACGTGGACCTCACGCCGCAGGTGCGGTTGATCGGGAACGTGTCCTACCTGCGCTTCGGTGACACCGCCGTGCTGGGCGTGCTGCGCAACCAGGCACCGCCCTCGCGCGAGATCGGCTGGGACGTTTCCGCCGCCGTGCAGTGGCGCCCGTTCATGTCGCAGAACGTGGTCTTCAACTTCTCCGCCGCGGCGCTCCTGCCCGGCCGCGGCCTGAAGCAGCTCTACGACGAAGGCGAGCGGGGTCCGCAGTATTCCGTGCTGGGCAACCTGGTGCTCACGTTTTGAAATCCTTTCTGCACGCCTTGATTCGAGGCCGGAGGCTTCTTCCGCTCTTCTTCGTGTTCGTCGTGTCCTTCGTGGTTCAGGACGCGGCCGCCGCACCGGCGCCGGCTGCACAGACGGTCGAGGAAGCGCACGCGAAGAGCGTGGGCTGCATGAGCTGCCACACGGCGAGCGACCAGGCGACCATGCACCAGAACCCCGCCGTGATCCTCGGCTGCACCGATTGCCATGGCGGCAACGCGAAGGTGGAGAGGCGAGAGGCGAGGCGCGAGACGCGAGAGTACGAAGGCCTGATGCGCGAGGCCCATGTCCTGCCGCGTGACGAGAAGGCGTGGCATTGGCCCTCGAGCGCCACGCCCGAGCGCACCTACACGCTGTTGAACCGCGAGAGTCCCGAATTCGTGCGCTTCACGAACCCGGGCGACTTGCGCATCGCGCGCGAGGCATGCGGCGCCTGCCACCTCCCGATCGTCCAGGCCTCGGAACGCAGCCTCATGTCCACCGCCGCCATGTTCTGGGAGGGCGCCACGTACAACAACGGCGTCCTTCCCTTCAAGCGCTCCATCCTCGGGGAGGCGTACACGCGCGAGGGCGCGGCCGCATCGCTCGCGAACCCGGTGAAGCCCGACGCGTTCCTCGCCTCGAAGGGCGTGCTGCCATCGCTTACGGCGTTGCCCGCGTGGGAGACGATCCCGCCGGCGGACGTCTTCCGCGTCTTCGAGCGCGGCGGGCGCATCGCGTCCACGCAGTTTCCCGAGATCGGGCTGCCGAACGCGTCCGGCACGTTGCAGAAGCTCGACGAACCGGGGCGTCCCGACATCCGCCAGTCGAGCCGCGGCCCGGGCACCGGAAGCCGCATCGCGGTGCCTGCCATCAACATCACGAAGACGCGGCTCAATGACCCGCACCTGTGGTTCCTCGGCACCGACGACCAGCCCGGTGACTATCGCTCGTCGGGTTGCAGCGCGTGCCACGTGGTCTACGCGAACGACCGCGATCCGTCGCACTCGGGCTCGTATGCGCGCTTCGGCAATGGCGGCGAGAGCGTGACGGCGGATCCCACGATCGCGAAGAACGAGCCGGGGCATCCGATACGCCACGCGTTCACGCGGGCGATTCCCTCGTCGCAATGCATGGTCTGCCACATGCACCAGCCCAACATCTTCCTCAACAGCTTCTACGGCTCGATCATGTGGGACTACGAGTCGGACGCGCCCTCGATGTGGCCGCAGAAGCAGAAGTACCCGACGGACGAGGAGGCGCGCCGCATCCTCGAGCGCAATCCCGAGGAGGCCGCGATCCGGGGCAAGTGGGGCGATCCGGCGTTCCTGAAGGACGTGTCGAAGCTGAACCCGCAGCTGAAGGACACGCAATTCGCCGACTACCATGGCCACGGCTGGAACTTCCGCGCGGTGTTCAAGCGCGACCGCCACGGGGCGCTCCTCGACAAGGACGGGAACGTCGTGGGCGACGACGACCCCGACAAGTTCCACAAGGCGAAGCAGCTCACCAGCATCCACCTCGACATGGGCTTTCACTGCGTGGACTGCCACTTCGCCCAGGACGCGCACGGCAACGGTCATATCTACGGCGAGGTGGCCGCGGCGATCGAGATCGACTGCGCCGACTGCCACGGCACCGTGGAGAAGTACCCGACGCTGCGCACCTCGGGACCGGCCGCGGGGCCGG
>DATBEA010000168.1:0-4529 GCA_036276215.1 Usitatibacter sp. | reverse complement strand
TTCTTTGCCATCGCCGCGACCTCCGCCGCGAAGTCGGCCTGCTTCTTCTCGATGCCGGCGCCCACGACCAGGAAGCGGTAGCCGTGCAGCTTCGACTTCTGCGAGTCGAGCATCTTCTGGACAGTCTGCTTGTCGTCCTTCACGAACGGCTGGCCCAGGAGCGTGATCTCGGCGAGGAACTTGTTGATGCCGCCATCCACCATCTTGGCCACGATCTCGGGAGGCTTGCCGCTCTCGGCGGCGCGCGCCTCGAGGATCTTGCGCTCGCCGGCGATGACGCCCGCATCGACTTCGTCGCGCGACATGAAGCGCGGCTTGGCGAAGGCGACGTGCATCGCGACGTCCTTGGCGACCGCCTCGGCCCCCTCCAGGTCCACGAGCACGGCCACCTTCGAGCCCGGGTGCACGTACTGCACGAGCTTGCCCTTGCCCTCGATGCGCTCGAAACGGCGCACCGTGATGTTCTCGCCGATCTTCTGCACGAGCTTCTGGCGCGCGGCCTCGACCGTCTCGCCGCCGATCTTCATCTGCGAGAGGGTTTCCACGTCACGGGGGTCCTGCGTGCCCACGAGCTCGGCGAGCGAGTTGGCGAACTGCGCGAAATCGGGGTTCTTGGCGACGAAGTCGGTCTCGGCGTTCACTTCCACCATCGCGCCCACCTTGCCGTCGGCCGAGAGCCAGGTCGCGACCGCGCCGTCGGCGGCCACGCGCGAGGCGGCTTTCGACGCCTTGGCGCCGCTCTTGATCCTCAGCAGCTCCTCGGCCTTCTTGATGTCGCCGCCCGCTTCCTCGAGCGCCTTCTTGCACTCCATCATGCCCAGGCCCGTGAGCTCGCGGAGTTCCTTGACCAATCCTGCGGTGATCTCTGCCATCAGTGCTCCAAAAGTGGTTGCAAAAAAGGGGCTCGATCAGCCCCTTTTTCTTGCGGGTCGTTGGCTCTGACCCCTCTACTGCTTTTCCTGTTCCTCGACTTCGACGAAGTCCTCGGCATCCGAGCCCTGGCTCACCATCTCGCTGATGACCTGGCTGCGGCCCTCGAGGATCGCGTCGGCCACGCCGCGCGCGTACAGGCGGATCGCGCGGGTGGAGTCGTCGTTGCCCGGGATCACGTACTCGATGCCGTCGAGCGAGTTGTTGGAGTCCACCACGCCCACGATGGGGATGCCCAGCGTGCGCGACTCGGTGACGGCGATCTTGTGGAAGCCCACGTCGATCACGAAGAGCGCGTCCGGGACCCGCTCCATGTCCTTGATGCCGCCCAGCGAGCGCTCGAGCTTCTCGCGCTCGCGCTGGTTCAGCAGCTGTTCCTTCTTGGAGAGGCGCTCGCTGGAGCCGTCGGCGATCATCGCGTCCATCTCCTTCAGGCGCTTGATCGACTGCTTCACCGTCTTGAAGTTGGTGAGCATGCCGCCGAGCCACCGGTGGTCGACGTACGGGGCGCCGGCGCGCTGGGCCTCTTCCTTCACGATCTCACGCGCCTGCCGCTTGGTGCCGACGAAGAGGATCTGCCCCTTGTTGGCCGAGAGCTGGCGCACGTACTTGAGCGCATCCTGGTACATCGGAAGGCTCTTTTCCAGGTTGATGATGTGGATCTTGTTGCGGGCCCCGAAGATGTACGGAGCCATCTTGGGATTCCAGTAGCGCGTCTGGTGGCCGAAATGCACGCCGGCCTCCAGCATCTGGCGCATGGTGACGGACATGAAGCTACTCCTTGGTCAAGGTTGGGCCTCCCCCGCGATAGAGAACCGGCTGTCGCGAACTTCGCGTCCAGTGACGGCCCACCTTAGCCTTTGCGCGGGGTGCGAATTTACCGCCGATCGGGACCGTTTCCACCGTCCCGCAAATCCAGCGGCATAGCTCACCATTATAGCCCGAAAAGGCGCATCCTTTCAAACATTTCCATCCCCTTTGGAACCGCGGGCGGCCATCCCCACCTAACGCTATAATCGCCCCTCTTTCCGAGTCCCGAACTCCGTGTCGCCACCCAAGAACCCCGAAGACCGTGAACGCATGCGCATCGCGGGCCGCCTGGCCTCCGAGGTGCTCGATTTCATCACCCCGCACGTGAAGCCGGGCGTATCCACCGGCGCCCTCGACAAGCTCTGCCACGACTTCATGGTCGAGGTGCAGGGCACGATCCCGGCCCCGCTCAACTACGCCCCGCCCGGCCACCGGCCCTATCCCAAGTCGATCTGCACCTCGGTGAACCACCAGGTCTGCCACGGGGTGCCGGGGGACAAAGCGCTGCGCAACGGCGACATCGTCAACCTCGACATCACCGTCATCAAGGACGGTTGGCACGGCGACACGAGCCGCATGTTCTACGTGGGCGACCCCTCGGTGCAGGCCCGGCGCCTGTGCGAGGTCACCTACGAGTGCATGTGGAAGGGCATCGCGGCGGTGCGCCCGCAGGCCACGCTGGGCGACCTGGGGTACGCCATCCAGAAGCATGCCGAAGCGAACGGGTACAGCGTGGTGCGCGAGTTCTGCGGCCACGGCATCGGGCGGCGCTTCCACGAGGAGCCGCAGATCCTGCACTACGGGCGCCCCGGCCAGGGCATGAAGCTCGTGCCGGGCATGACCTTCACGGTCGAGCCCATGATCAACGCCGGGAAGCGCGACATCCGCCAGATGCCCGACGGCTGGACCATCGTGACCGCCGACCATTCGCTCTCGGCGCAGTGGGAGCACACCGTGCTGGTGACCGAGGACGGCTACGAGGTCCTCACCCATTCCGCGGGCACGCCGCCGCCCCCCGCCTTCGCCGAGCAGGCCGCCACCCATCCGGCGTAGCTCATAATCGGCGGATGAGCAGCAGCGCCGCCGCGGTCCGCCAACCCCAGCCTGCGAAGCCCTCGCCCAATGCCGAGGCCCGGGCGTGGCTGCGCGCCAAGCGCGAGAAGCTCGAGCGCCGCTACTTCCGCCGCCCGGATCCGATCCGCAACCTCGCCGACCACGCGGCGATCGTCGACGAGCTCCTCGCCCGGCTCTGGCGCGAGGCGAACGTGGACCCATCCTTCGCGCTCGTGGCGGTCGGCGGGTACGGCCGGGGCGCCCTCTTCCCGCATTCGGACGTCGATGTCCTCGTGCTGATGCCCGACGGCGCAAAGGCCGACGCGTCCGTGGAACGCTTCATCGGCGCGCTTTGGGACACGGGCCTCGAACCGGGCCACAGCGTGCGCACCATCGCCCAGTGCGTCGAAGAGGCCGGCAAGGACGTGACGGTGGACACGAGCGTCCTCGAGTCGCGCTGCATCACGGGCGACGCGTCGCTCCTCGCCGAGCTCGACACCCGCCTTCGCGAGCGGCGCAACGTGCGCGATTTCTTCGAGGCGAAGTTCCAGGAGCAGAAGCGCCGCCACGAGCGCTTCCAGGAAGCCGCCTACAACCTCGAGCCCAACCTCAAGGAAAGCCCCGGGGGCCTGCGCGACCTGCAGATGGTGATCTGGCTCTCGCGCGCCGCCGGCCTGGGCCGATCCTGGAAGGAGCTCGTGGACCAGGAGCTCATCACCGCTTCCGAGGGCGCGGGCATCGGCATCCACGAGCGCGTGCTGCAGGACCTTCGCATCCGCCTGCACTACCTCGCCGGGCGCCGCGAGGACCGGCTCGTGTTCGACCACCAGATCGAGATCGCCAAGCAGCTCAAGCTCGCCGCCAAGGGGGGCATGGCGCCCTCGGACCTGCTCATGCGCCGCTACTACCTCGCGGCCAAGGCGATCTGGCGCGCCAACCAGATCCTGCTCTCGGCCCTCTTCGCGCGCATCACGCCGGAAGCCGAGCGCAAGGTCCGCAAGCTCGACGACGACTTCGTGGTCTCGAACATGACCCTCGAGCTTCGCGACGAGCGGCTCTTCGAGAAGAAGCCCGGAATGATGCTGGAGGCGTTCCTGCGCCTGCAGGAGCACCGCGGCATCGTGGGCCTGGGGCCCACCACGCTTCGCGCGCTCTCGCGGGCGCTGCCCTCGATCGGCGCGCGCTTCCGCACCGACCGCGCCAACCGCCGCCGCTTCATGGAGATCATGCGCGGCGACCGGCTCACGTGGACGCTGCGGCGCATGAGCCGCTACGGCGTGCTCGGCCGCTACCTGCCCGCGTTCGGCCGCATCGTGGGCCAGATGCAGCACGACCTCTTCCACGTCTACACCGTGGACGAGCACATCCTCATGGTGATCCGCAACCTTCGCCGCTTCCGCGTGCCGCGCTTCGACCACGAGTACCCGCTCCTCTCGCAGCTCATGCAGGCGTTCGACCGGCCGGAGGTGCTCTATCTCGCCGCGCTCTTCCACGACATCGCCAAGGGCCGCGGCGGCGACCACTCGCACCTGGGCTCGAAGGACGCGATCGCTTTCTGCAAGGCGCACGGCATGTCGGCCCCCGACGCCGACCTGGTCGCGTGGCTGGTCGAGAGCCACCTCGTCATGTCCTCGACCGCGCAGAAGCAGGACCTCACCGACCGCGAGGTGATCTCGCAGTTCGCGAACCTCGTGGCCGACGAGCGCCGCCTCACGGCGCTCTACATCCTCACGGTC
>DATBEA010000167.1:0-5509 GCA_036276215.1 Usitatibacter sp. | reverse complement strand
CCTCGCGGCCGGCGGCTGCACCGCCGTGGCGCCGTACCAGCGCGGCTACCTCGCGCGAGACGACATGGCGTTCGATCCGTCACCGGGAACCGCGCGCGCCCTGGAGAAGACCTATTCGGCGAAGGAGGCGGCGAGCGGCGGCGCGTCGGTGGGCGGGGGCGGGTGTGGCTGCAACTGATCCGAAGGGACCCTCGCCGCTGCAGGCGCTGATGACCGCGGCGCTGGCGCTTCCCATCGTGGCGATGCCGGCCCGCGCGGTGGCCGCCGAGGCGAACGAGGTCGGGTTCACGGTGCTGGGCTACAAGGAACGCGGGCTCATGAAGGTCACCGAGCCCGTCATCTGGGCCCGCGCCACGATCCGCGAGGTGTGGGAAGTCGAGGCGAGCGCCGCCGTGGACATCATCACGGGCGCGAGCCCGCAGCTCGTGACCAACGTGTCGGGCAAGCCGATGAACGCCATCACGGGCGCGTCCATCAACGACCGGCGCAACACCGAGGACTTGAAGGTCACGCGGCGTTTCGGCGACTTCGCCCTTTCCGCGTCGCGCACGGTCTCCGACGAGGAGGACTACAACTCCCGCGCCTTCGGCCTCGGCGCCGAATGGAGCCTGAACCAGAAGAACACGACGCTCGCCCTGGGCTACGGCAAGTCGAACGACCGCGTGGGCTCGAGCGACGACCCGACCCTGCACGAGCGGCGCGACACCCAGGAGTACCTGGCAGGCATCACGCAGGTCCTCTCGCCGCTGGCCATCGTGCAGAGCACGGTCACGCGGGCGCGAGGGCAGGGCTGGTACAACGATCCGTACAAGCTCACGTTCACCTTTTATGACGTAGGCATCCCGCAGCTCGTGCCGGATACGCGCCCCGACCACCGCGACACGCTCGCGTGGCTCACCCGCTACCGGCGACATTTCCCCGACGCGCACGGCTCATTGCAAGCCGAATACCGCTACTACCGCGACGATTGGGGCATCCGCGCCCACACGCTGGAGGTCGCGTGGCAGCAGTCGCTCGGCGAGCGGTGGGCGGTGCGACCGGCGCTTCGCTACTACACGCAGAACGCGGCGGATTTCTATTCGCCCGTGGTCCCGCGGCCGGCTCCGGCGATCCTCTCGAGCGACCAGCGCCTGGGCGCATGGGGCGGGCTCTCGCCCTCGATCAAGGTGATCGCGCATCTCGAACGGGGCTTCACGATCGAGGGTACGCTGGGCTATGTCCACAACGCGGCCAACCTGCGCTTCGGCGGCTCGGGCTCGGAAGCCTTCGAGACCCTTCGCGCCGTGTACGGCATCCTGGGGATCAGCCACCCCTTCTAGCGCGCCGTGACCCCGCGGCGTTTCGCATTCCGCGCCATGGCCGCGGAAAACGAGATCCAGGTGCACGAGGGCGATGGCGATAGCGCCGCTCGCGCGGCCGAGCTCGCCATCGCCGAGGTCCGGCGCGTCGAGGCGAAGTATTCGCGCTACCGAGCCGACAGCGTGGTCTCGCGAATCAACGCGCAGGCGGGCGGCGAGCCGGTCGCGATCGATGCCGAGACGCGTGGGCTTCTCGCATACGCCGACGCGTTATGGCGCCAGAGCGGGGGTGCGTTCGACGCGACTTCGGGCGTGCTGCGCCGGGCATGGAATTTCCAGGTCGCGCGCGTGCCTTCGGATGCCGAGCTTGCGATGCTTGCCGCCCGCGTGGGCTGGGAGCGCGTGGAGCTCGCCGGCGATCGCGTGCGGCTTCGCGATGCGGGCATGGAAATCGATTTCGGCGGCTTCGGCAAGGAGTACGCGGTCGATCGTGCGGCCCTCGTGCTGCGCGAAGCGGGGATCGCGAGCGCGCTCGTGGACCTCGCCGGCGACATGGCCATCCTCGGGCCGCAGCCCGGGGGCGAGCCGTGGCGCGTGGGGGTGCGCCATCCGCGCGATCGCGAACGCATCGTCGCCGCGCTCGCGATCGAATCGGGCGCCATCGCCACGAGCGGCGACTACGAGCGCTTCGTCGAGGTCGACGGCGCGCGACACAGCCACATCCTCGATCCGCGCACCGGGCGAAGCGCGCGCGGCTTCCAGTCCGTCACCGTCCACGCGTCCACGTGCCTCGTCGCGGGCAGCGCCACGACCGTCGCGATGGTGAAAGGCGAGGAAGAAGGAAGCGCATGGCTCGAGTCGTTGGGGCTTGCCTACCTGTGCGTCGCCGCCGACGGCCGGGTCGTCGATCGATTCGGTGATAAAATTCAAGCTCATTCAAGGACTTCTTGAGATGTTCTCCGACGCGCACACCATCGCGAGCACCGATCCGGCGCTCTGGAACGCCATCACCTCCGAATTCCGCCGCCAGGAAGAGGGCATCGAGCTCATCGCGAGCGAGAACTACGCGAGTCCCGCGGTGCTCGCTGCCCAGGGAAGCGTCCTCACCAACAAGTACGCCGAGGGTTATCCGGGCAAGCGCTACTACGGCGGCTGCGAGTACGTGGACGTGGCCGAGTCCCTCGCCATCGAGCGCGTGAAGAAGCTCTTCGGCGCCGAGTACGCCAACGTGCAGCCGCACTCCGGCTCGCAGGCGAACCAGGCGGTCTACCTTTCGATGCTGAAACCCGGCGACACGATCCTCGGCATGTCGCTCGCGCATGGCGGCCACCTCACCCACGGCGCCTCGGTGAACCTCTCGGGCAAGCTCTTCCACGCCGTGGCTTATGGCCTCGATGCGAAGGAAGAGATCGACTACGACCAGGTGCGCGACCTCGCGAAGGAGCACAAGCCGCGCATGATCGTCGCGGGCGCCTCGGCCTACGCGCTTCGCATCGACTGGAAGAAGTTCCGCGCGATCGCCGACGACGTGGGCGCGTATTTCTTCGTGGACATGGCGCACTACGCGGGTCTCGTCGCCGCGGGGCTCTATCCCTCGCCCATCGGCATCGCCGATTTCGTGACCAGCACCACGCACAAGACGCTGCGCGGCCCGCGCGGCGGCATCGTGCTTGCCGGGGCGCAGCACGAGAAGGCGCTCAATTCCGTCGTCTTCCCGGCGCTGCAGGGCGGGCCGCTCATGCACGTGATCGCCGCCAAGGCGATGTCGTTCCAGGAGGCGCTGCAGCCCTCGTTCAAGCAGTACCAGCAGCAGGTGCTCGAGAACGCTTCCACGCTCGCCTCCACCCTCACGCAGCGCGGCGTGCGCGTGGTCTCGGGGCGCACCGAGAGCCACATGTTCCTCGTGGACCTGCGCGCGAAGAAGGCGACCGGCAAGGAAGCCGAGGCGGCGCTCGGGCAGGCGCACATCACGGTGAACAAGAACGCGATCCCCAACGATCCCGAGAAGCCGTTCGTCACGAGCGGCATCCGCCTCGGCTCGCCCGCCATGACCACGCGCGGCTTCGGCAAGGCCGAGAGCGTGCAGGTGGCCCACTGCATCGCCGACGTGCTCGATGCCGGCGGGGACACGGGCGCGATCGCGAGGGTGGGCGCCGCGGTGCGCGAGCTCTGCGCGCGCTTCCCCGTCTACGGTCCCGCCATGTGGGCCTCGTACGGCTATGGAGACGGCGCGCAGCGCAATCCGAAGGTTGCCGCGTGAAGTGTCCCTTCTGCAGCGCCGAGGACACCCAGGTGATCGACTCGCGCGTGAGCGAGGAGGGCGATTCGATCCGCCGCCGGCGCCGCTGCCAGGTCTGCAACAAGCGCTTCACCACTTACGAGACCGCCGAGCTTCGCATGCCGCAGATCGTGAAGACCGACGGCGTGCGCGAGGATTTCTCGTCGGCGAAGCTGCGCACCGGGTTCCAGCGGGCGCTCCACAAGCGCCCGGTCACGACCGAGCTGGTCGATGCCGCCATCCAGCGCATCGAGCAGAAGATCCTGGCCCTGGGCGAGCGCGAGCTCGACTCGCGGCGCATGGGCGAGATGGTGATGGAGGAGCTGCGCAAGCTCGACAAGGTGGCCTACATCCGCTTCGCCTCGGTCTACAAGAGCTTCTCCGATCCCGACGATTTCCGGGACGCCATCCGCGAGGTTCGCGACACCAAGTGAGCTTTTCCGGACAGGACCTCGCCTTCATGGAGCGCGCCCTGGCGCTCGCCGAGCGGGGACGCAATACCTGCACGCCCAATCCCAACGTGGGATGCGTGCTCGCCAAGGACGGCCGGGTGGTGGGCGAGGGCTGGCACGAGCGTGCCGGCGAGGCCCACGCCGAAGCGCTCGCCATCCAGAACGCCACCGAAAGCGTCGAGGGATCCACCGCCTACGTGACCCTCGAGCCCTGCGCGCACCAGGGCCGCACGGGGCCCTGCGCCGATGCGCTCGTGAAGGCGCGCGTGGCACGCGTGGTCGCGCCGCTCGAGGATCCGAATCCCGAAGTCTCGGGCCGCGGCTTCGCGAGGCTGCGCGAGGCGGGCATCCGCGTGGACGTGGGCCTCATGGCCGACGAGGCGCGCGAAGCCCTCCGCGGGTTCCTCTCGCGCATGCAGCGAGGCAGGCCCTGGATGCGCGTGAAGGCGGCTTCGTCGCTGGATGGGCGAATCGCGATGTCGGACGGGGAGAGCCGCTGGATCACCGGCGAGGAAGCGCGCCGCGACGTGCATCGTTTGCGCGCCCGCTCCTGCGCGATGCTGACCGGCATCGGCACGGTGCTCCGGGACAATCCCGAGCTCACGGTCCGCGACGTCCCTTGCTCGCGCCAGCCGCGCCGCGTGGTGATCGATAGCCGCCTCGACATGCCGCTCACCGCGAAGATCCTGTCGGGCGAGCCGCCGCTCATCCTCACGGTGAGCGACGACAAGGCCAGGCGTTCGGCGCTCGAGGTGAAGGGCGCGGGGGTCGTGCGCGTGCCCGGAGGCGCCAAGACCGACCTCGTCGCGGTCGCGAAGCTGCTGGCCGAGCGCGGGTTCAACGAGGTCACCGTCGAGACGGGCGGAAAGCTCATGGGGGCGCTCATTTCCGCGGGCGTCGTGGACGAGCTGGTCGTCTACTACGCGGGCGTGCTCCTGGGCGACAAGGCGCAGGCGCTCTTCGTCCTGCCCGAGCCGGCGCGGCTTGCCGAGGCTCTCCGCCCGAAGATCGTGGACGTGCGCACCGTGGGTGACGACATCCGCGTGACGGCGCGCTTTCCTTCGTAGGATGTTCACGGGGATCGTCACCGCCGTGGGGCGGATCGCCAAGGCCGCGCCGTACGCGGATGGCCAGCGCCTCGCCATCGACGCGCCGGGACTGGGCATGGATGACGTGGCGGTGGGCGATTCCATCTGCGTCCAGGGCGTATGCCTCACGGTCGTGGAGCGCGACGGCCAGGGATTTCGCGTGGATGTCTCGGCGCACACGCTCTCGGTCACGAATGGCCTGGCCGCCGGGCGCGCCGTGAACCTGGAGAAATCGCTTCGCGCCTCGGATCGCCTGGGCGGGCACATCGTGGCGGGCCACGTCGATGGCGTGGGCCACGTGACCGCGTTCCAGGACCTGGGCGGAAGCTTCCGGCTCGAGGTCGAGGTGCCCGAAGCGCTCGCGCGCTACGTGGCGCGCAAGGCCTCGGTCAC
>DATBEA010000166.1:0-3760 GCA_036276215.1 Usitatibacter sp. | reverse complement strand
CCTGGCACGGGGTGGGCGTGGCCGAGGTCCTCGCCGAGCTCGAGCGCCGCGAGGGCCGCCCGGGTCTCGAAGAGAAGGCCTCGCGCCCGAAAGGACAGGAATGACCGACTGCATCTTCTGCAAGATCGTCGAGGGCAAGATCCCGGCACGCAAGGTGTACGAGGACGACCTCATGCTGGCCTTCCACGACATCAATCCGCTGGCCCCCGTGCACTTCATGATGATCCCCAAGAAGCACCTGGATTCGCTCGCGACGGCCACCGAGGCCGACGCCGGCGTGCTGGGCCGCATGATGGCCCGCGCGGGGCGCCTTGCCCGCGAGCAGGGCTCGGCCGAGGGCTTCCGCACCATCGTGAACACGGGGCGGATCGGCAGGCAGGACGTGTATCATTTGCATATTCATGTCATCGGCGGTCCCGATCCCTTGCCGCGAATGATCGCGAAGGAATAGGACCCGCAGCTCCCCGGAGAATCCCCATGGGCGGACTCAGCATCTGGCACTGGCTCATCCTCTTGGTCATCGTGCTCCTCGTGTTCGGCACCAAGAAGCTTCGCAACATCGGCGCGGACCTGGGCGGCGCCGTGAAGGGCTTCAAGGACGGCATGCGCCCCGAGGAAGGCGAGGCCGCGAAGAAAACGGGCGAGCTCTCCCCTCCCGGCACGACGATCGAGGGCGAGGTGAAGGACCGCCAGAAGACCTGACGGCCTTCCACGGGCCCCGCGCCCGGCCCGCGCATGTTCGACTTCGGATTCTCCAAGCTGCTCGTCCTCGCCGTCATCGCGCTCGTGGTGATCGGCCCCGAGCGCCTGCCGCGCGTGGCGCGCACGCTCGGCCACCTCTATGGGCGCCTGCAGCGCTACGTGAACCAGGTGAAATCCGACATCCACCGCGAGATGGAAGCGGCCGACCTGGGCAAGGTGAAGACCGAATTCGAGAGCGCCGCGCGCTCCTTCCAGTCGAGCGTGGAATCGGGCATGAGCGACGTCGACCGCGAGGTGCGCGAGGCGCAGGCCTCGGTCGAGCGCGCGCTCGACGTGCATCCGCCCGCCGCCAACGAAGCGGCCGCGGCGCCAGCCGCTACCGCCCCCGCGCCCACGCCGGACGCCTCGCCCCAGCTCGAGCTCGGGATCGAGGAGCCGGGCGAGGCCGCGCCGCGTGACCGCGCCTCGGGCTGAAAGCCCGCCCGCGATGCCCGAAGCCCAGGAGACCTTCCTCTCCCACCTGATCGAGCTGCGCACGCGCCTGATCAGGAGCCTCATCGCGGTGGGCATCCTGATGGCCCCGGCGCTCTACTTCAGCTCCGAGCTCTACGACATCCTCGCCGCGCCGCTCATCCACGCGCTGCCCGCCAACTCGAAGATGATCGCCACCGGCGTCATCACGCCGTTCCTCATTCCCATGAAGATCGCGGCGCTCGCGGCGTTCATGGGGGCGCTGCCCTACGTGCTCTACCAGGCGTGGGCCTTCGTGGCCCCCGGCCTCTACGCCCACGAGAAGCGCCTCGTGCTGCCGCTCATCGTGAGCAGCACGCTGCTCTTCTTCGCCGGGATGGCGTTCTGCTACTTCATCGTCTTCGGGCGCGTCTTCGCCTTCATCGCGGCCTTCGCGCCGCAGAGCATCTCGGTGGCACCCGACATCGAGGCGTACTTCAACTTCGTGCTCGGCATGTTCATGGCCTTCGGCCTCGCCTTCGAAGTCCCGGTGGTGGTCGTGGTGCTGGTGATCTCGGGGATCATCAACACGCAGCAGCTGCGCGAATTCCGCGGCTACGTGGTGGTGGGGATCTTCGCGCTGGCGGCTTTCATCACGCCGCCCGATGCCATATCGATGATCTCGCTCGCGATCCCCATGTGCCTGCTCTACGAGGCGGGGATCATCGCGGCCCAGCTGGTGGAGCGGCGCCGGCGCGAGGATGCCCTCGCCCAGCCGCGCGGCGAGTAGCTACTCGGTCTCCCCGCGGGGCCGGGGGCGGCGCTTGCCGACGGTCACGTCGAGGGCCAGCTCCTGGCGCCCGCGAAGCACCCTCACCGGCACCGACTTCCCCGGCGGCACCGAGGCGATCGCGTTGAGCGTCGAGGACACGTCGGGCACGTCCCGGCCGGCCACCGCCACGATCACGTCGCCCAGCTTCATGCCGCCGCGGTCGGCGGGGCTGCCGCGCTCGATGGCGCCCACGATCGCGCCCTTCGTGCCCTTCAGTCCGAGCGACTCGGCGAGCTCGGGGCTCACGTCGGCCACGTCCACGCCGAACCAGCCGCGCGTGACCGTTCCCGTCTCGATGATCTGCTCCATCACCTGCTTGGCGAGGCTCACCGGGATCGCGAAGCCGATGCCCTGGTAGCCGCCGGAGCGCGAGAAGATGAGCGTGTTGATGCCGATGAGGTTGCCCGCGGCGTCCACCAGCGCGCCGCCGGAGTTGCCGGGGTTGATGGCCGCGTCGGTCTGGATGAAGGTGCCGTAGGGGCTCGAGGGCACGATCTCGCGGCCCGTCGCGCTGATGATTCCCATGGTCACGGTCTGGCCCACGCTGAACGGGTCGCCGATCGCGAGCACCACGTCGCCCACCTTCGCCTGGTCCGAGGAGCCGAAGGTGATCGGCGTGAGCCCGGTGGTGGCCACGCGCACCACCGCGAGGTCGGTCTCGGGATCGCTGCCCACGATGCGCCCGGTCACGAGGCGGCCGTCGGCGAGCGTGACCTGGATGTCGGTCACCCCCTCGACCACGTGCTCGTTGGTGAGGATGTAGCCCTCGCGGCTCACGATGACCCCGGAGCCCAGCGACATCTGCGTCTCGGGCGGGAGCCGGTCGCCGAAGAACCGCTGGAAGGCCGGGTCCTCGAGGATCGGGTTGCGCGGGCGCTTCACCTGGCGCGTGGCCGAGATGTTCACGACCGAAGGCGTGGCCTTGCGCGCGGCCTCGCTGAAGGAAAGCCTCGGCGCCATGCTCGCGGGGGCGATCACCGCGCCCGGGACGGCCTCGCGGACCTCGACCACCTGGGTGCGCCACGAGAGCCAGCCGGGCTTCACCAGGCTCACGACGAAGAGCGCCGCGAGCGTGGCCGTGACCGCCTGTGCGAAGAGGAGCCAGAGCTTGCGCATCCCTCCTATTTTCGCACGAGGGCGTCGCGGATCTCGCGCAGCAGCACGACGTCCTCGGGCGGGCCGGAGGGCGCGGCGGGCGAGCCGTGGCGCAGCTTGTTTATCTGCCTCACCATGAGGAACACGATGAAGGCGAGGATCACGAAGTTGAGCACGATGTTGAGGAAGTTTCCCCACGCGAGCACCGGCACGCCCGCTTTTCGCAGCGCGTCGACGGTCATCGCGGCCCCGGGCGGGATCGGCGCCATCGCGACGAAGTGGCTCGAGAAATCGATGCCGCCCGTGAACCTCGCGATGACCGGCATCACCAGGTCGGTGACCAGCGAGTCGACGATCTTCCCGAAAGCGGCGCCGATGATCACGCCGACGGCGAGGTCCACCACGTTGCCCTTGACCGCGAATTCCCGGAATTCCCTGGCGAAGCTCATGAGCGGCGCTCCATGGAGGAATGCGCGAATGTAGGGGTGCGCGGCCGGGGCGTCAAATGCCCGGCGCGGGCGGGGCTTTAAGCGGGTGGGGCAAATCCGGTAAAATGCCGGATTAAACTCGTCCCCGCATTTTCTACCCCGCGATTTCCCGCGCACGCATGCCATGACCGCCATCGTCAGAGACGACGTCGACGAAAAGAGACGCCGCGTCCTCCTCATTGCCACGGCCGCC
>DATBEA010000165.1:0-5010 GCA_036276215.1 Usitatibacter sp. | reverse complement strand
CGCCGCGCTGGCGGCCGACCGCGTCGATCTCGTCGATGAACACGATGCAGGGCGCGTTCTTCTTCGCCTGCTCGAACATGTCGCGTACGCGTGCCGCGCCCACACCCACGAACATCTCGACGAAGTCGGAGCCCGAGATGGAGAAGAACGGCACCTTCGCCTCGCCGGCGATGGCGCGCGCGAGCAGCGTCTTGCCGGTGCCGGGATTGCCGACCATGAGCACGCCGCGCGGAATGCGGCCGCCCAGCTTCTGGAACTTGGAGGGATCGCGCAGGAAGTCGACCAGCTCGGCCACTTCTTCCTTGGCCTCGTCCACGCCGGCCACGTCCGCGAACGTGACCTGGTTCTGGTTCTCGTCGAGCATGCGCGCACGCGACTTGCCGAAGGAGAACGCGCCGCCGCGGCCCCCGCCCTGCATCTGGCGCATGAAGAAGATCCACACGCCGATCAGCAGCAGCATCGGGAACCACGAGACGAAGATGCTCATGAGGAGGGACTGCTCCTCGACGGGCTGGGCCTCGACCTGCACGTTGTACTTCATGAGGTCGCCCACCATCCACGGGTCCTGCAGGCCGGGCGTGTTGACCGTGTAGGTCTTGTTGTCGCGGGTAGTCGCCTTGAGCGTCCGGTTGTTGTCCAGCTTCACGCGGGCGATGTGGCCCTGCTTGGCCTCCTCCATGAAGGTCGAGTAGTCGAGCGAGTTCTGGCTCGCCGCGCGGTTGCCGACCTGCATGAACACCATGGTGAGGATCACGCCGATGACGAGCCAGACCATGATGGTGCGGATAGTGTTGTTCACGAACGTCCTTCCGGGGAAAATACCCTTGAATTTCAGGGGGATGGAGCGAGCTACCCTTACAACATGGGCCCGTGGGGCGCGCTATCAACCCCCGGCGGGCATTTCTTTCAAATTGCGCGCCAGAAGGAATTGCTCGGCGCTTTCGTCGCGTGAGGCCTCGGGCTTGCGGACGACGACTTTCTCGAAGCGCTGGCGCAGCGACTTGAGGTAGTCATCATACCCCGCTCCCTGGAAGATTTTGACCACGAAGGCGCCCTGCCGTTTCAGGTGCAACAGCGCGAATTCACAGGCGATTTCGGCCAATTCCATGCTGCGCGCCTGGTCGCTCATGGCGATGCCGCTCATGTTGGGCGCCATGTCCGAAAGGACCACGTCGGCCTTGCCGCCGAGGGCGTGCAGCAGGGCATCCAACCCCGTTTCGGCGCTGAAGTCGCCCCGCAGGAAGTGCACGCCCTGGATGGGCTCCATCTCGAGGAGGTCGATGGCGATCACGCGCCCCTTGGCGCCCACGCGCTTGGCGGCCACCTGGGACCAGCCGCCCGGGGCGCTGCCCAGGTCCACCACGACCATCCCGGGCTTGAGGACCTTGTCGCGATCGTCGATCTCCGTGAGCTTGTAGGCCGAGCGCGAGCGGTAGCCCTCCTTCTTCGCGCGCTGCACGAAGGGGTCGTTCACGTGGCGGCGCAGCCACTGCTTGCTCGAATGGGATTTCTTCATGGCCGGCTGCAGCGTTGAACCACGGCTTTATACTGCCTCCATGTCACTTTCCGCGAAAAAGCGAAGCGAGCTGCGCGCAGAGGCGCACAAGCTCTCGCCCGTCGTCATCATCGGCGACAAGGGCCTCACCGACGAGGTGCTGGCCGAGATCGACCGGTCGCTCAAGGCCCACGAGCTCATCAAGGTGCGCGCCGCCACGGCCGACCGCGACGCACGCGAGGTCTTCTTCGAGAAGATCTGCGAGGCGCTGGGGGCCGACGAGGTGCAGGAGATCGGGAAGGTTCTCGTGCTGTATCGACGCAATCCCGAGAAGGCGCGGGACGCGGGCGACGAGGCGCGAGGAAAACCCGAGGCCGTCAAGCGACGCCCTCGCGTCTCACGCCCCGCGCCGGAGGCTCCTTCGCCTAAATATAGCGGACGTCGACAATCTCGAACTCCTTCACCCCGCCCGGCGTCCGAACCTCGGCGACGTCGCCCGAGGACTTCCCGATGAGCGCCTTGGCGATGGGCGACGAGTAGGAGATCTTCGCGAGCTTGAGGTCCGCCTCGTCCTCGCCCACGATCTGGTAGGTCACCGTCTGGTTGGAGCCCGTGTCCACGAGCTCCACGGTGGAGCCGAACACCACGCGGTCGTCGTCGTCCAGGAGCTTGGGGTCGATCACCTGCGCGTTGGCGAGCTTGGTCTCCAGCTCGATGATGCGGCCCTCGATGAAGCTCTGGCGCTCGCGCGCCGCCTCGTACTCGGCGTTCTCCGTGATGTCGCCCTGCGCGCGCGCCTCCGCGATCGCGGTGATCACGCTGGGGCGCTCGGCGGTCTTCAGCTTGTGCAGCTCGGCGCGAAGCATCTCGGCGCCATGGGTCGTGATCGGGATCTTCGTCATTGGGGGAGCTGCCTGTGGAGGGATTGGATGTCGTAGGGGCGCATTTCCTCGAGGTGCTGCATCCCGAGGCAGGCGGCGCGCGCGCCCGATAGCGTCGTGTAGTACGTGATGCGGTTCTGCAGCGCCGTGTTGCGGATGGACCAGGAGTCCTGGATCGAGCGCCGGTCTTCCTCGACCGTGTTCACGATGAGGCTCACCTCGCGGTTCTTCAGCATGTCCACGATGTGCGGGCGCCCTTCCTGGACCTTGTTCACCGGCTGCACCTTGAGTCCCGCGCGCTCGAGCGCCGCGGCCGTGCCGCGGGTGGCCACGAGCGAGAAGCCCAGGGTGTCGAGCGTGCGCGCGATGTCGATGATCCGCTCCTTGTCGGCGTTGCGCACCGAGAGGAACGCCTTGCCGTCCTTGGGAAGGCGCACGCCCGCGGCGAGCTGGCTCTTCACGAAGGCCTCGGCGAAGTTGCGGCCCACGCCCATCACCTCGCCCGTGGACTTCATCTCGGGGCCGAGGATGGTGTCCACGCCCGGGAACTTGATGAACGGGAAGACGGCTTCCTTCACGCAGTAGTACGGCGGGATCACTTCCTTCGTGACCTTCTGCGAGACGAGCGACTGGCCCACCATGCAGCGCGCGGCGACCTTGGCGAGCGGCACGCCGATCGCCTTCGAGACGTAGGGAACGGTGCGCGAGGCGCGCGGGTTCACCTCCAGCACGAAGACCTTCTCGTCCTGGATCGCGAACTGCACGTTCATGAGCCCGACGACGTCCAGCCCCCGCGCCATCGCCACCGTCTGGCGGCGAAGCTCGTCCTGCAGCGCGGGGCTGAGGCTGAAGGGCGGGAGCGAGCACGCCGAATCGCCCGAATGCACTCCCGCCTGCTCGATGTGCTCCATGATCCCGCCGATCAGCACGTCCTTGCCGTCCGAGACGGCATCCACGTCCACCTCGATCGCGTCGTTCAGGAACCGGTCGATCAGCACCGGCGAATCGTTGGAGACCTTCACCGCCTCGCGCATGTAGCGGCGCAGGTCCGTCTCCGCGTGGACGATTTCCATCGCGCGCCCGCCCAGGACGTACGACGGGCGCACCACCACCGGATAGCCGATCTGCTTCGCGCCCTCGAGCGCCGCCTCCTCGGTGCGCGCGGTGCGGTTGGGCGGCTGCAGGAGCTTCAGCTCGTGCAGCATCTGCTGGAAGCGCTCGCGATCCTCGGCCCGGTCGATGGAATCGGGCGACGTGCCGATGATGGGCACGCCGGCGGCCTCCAGGTCGCGCGCGAGCTTGAGCGGCGTCTGTCCCCCGAACTGCACGATCACGCCCGCGGGCTTCTCGTTGTCCACGATCTCGAGCACGTCCTCCAGCGTGAGCGGCTCGAAGTACAACCGGTCGGAGGTGTCGTAGTCGGTGGACACGGTCTCCGGGTTGCAGTTGACCATGATGGTCTCGTAGCCGTCCTCGCGGAGCGCCAGCGCCGCGTGCACGCAGCAGTAGTCGAACTCGATGCCCTGCCCGATGCGGTTGGGCCCGCCGCCCAGCACCATGATCTTCTTCGCGTTCGTGGGCCGCGACTCGTCCTCCTCGTCGTAGGTCGAGTACATGTACGCCGTGCCGGTCTCGAACTCGGCGGCGCACGTGTCGACGCGCTTGAACACGGGTCGGATGCCGAGCGAGTGGCGCTTCTTGCGCACCTCGTGCTCGGTGGTCTTCCAGAGGTAGGCGAGGCGCCGGTCGGAGAAGCCCTTGCGCTTGAGCGCGCGCAGCTCGTCCTCGCCGAAATCGGCGAGCGTCTTCTTCTCGATCTCGAGCTCGATGTCCACGAGCTCCTTGATCTGCACCAGGAACCACGGGTCGATCTTCGTGAAGCGGTGGATGTCCTCCAGCGACATGCCCATGCCGAAGGCGTCGGCCACGTACCAGAGGCGCTCGGCGCGCGGGTAGGCGAGCTCGTCCTCGATCTTGTCCATGTCCACGGACTTGAGGTTGAAGCCGTCCACGCCGGTCTCGAGGCCGCGCAGCGCCTTCTGCAGCGATTCCTGGAAGTTGCGCCCGATGGCCATCACCTCGCCCACGCTCTTCATCTGGGTGGTGAGGCGGTCGTCGGCCTGCTTGAACTTCTCGAAGGCGAAGCGCGGCACCTTCGTCACCACGTAGTCGATGGTGGGCTCGAAGGACGCGGGCGTGGCGCCGCCCGTGATGTCGTTCTTCAGCTCGTCCAGCGTGTAGCCCACGGCGAGCTTGGCGGCGATCTTGGCGATCGGGAAGCCCGTGGCCTTCGAGGCGAGCGCCGAGGAGCGCGACACGCGCGGGTTCATCTCGATCACGACCATGCGCCCGTCGTCGGGGTTGATCGCGAACTGCACGTTCGAGCCGCCCGTCTCCACCCCGATCTCGCGCAGGCACGCGATCGAGGCGTCGCGCATGATCTGGTATTCCTTGTCGGTGAGCGTCTGCGCGGGCGCCACCGTGATCGAGTCGCCGGTGTGCACGCCCATCGGGTCCAGGTTCTCGATCGAGCAGATGATGATGCAGTTGTCGTTCCTGTCGCGAACGACCTCCATCTCGTACTCCTTCCACCCCAGCACCGACTCCTCGATCAGCAGCTCCTTCGTGGGAGAG
>DATBEA010000164.1:0-5367 GCA_036276215.1 Usitatibacter sp. | reverse complement strand
CTGGTCGAGCTGGTGCGCGAACTCGTGGATCACGACGTTGCGCCCGTCGTCGTGGACGGCGGCCCCGTGCAACGCGTCTTCCCACGACAGGATCACCTGGCCGCGAGTCCACGATTCGCCCGAAAGGACCTGGCGCTGCTCCTGCAGGACCCCGGAAGGCTCTCCGCGCACGCGTTCCACGGCGAAGGCGCTGGGATAGACCAGCACTTCCCTCAGGTTGGGATAGCAGTAGTCGCGCCGGTTGAGGACGAGCAGGCATGCCTGGGCGGCGATGGTGACCCGCACCTCGTCGTCGATCGCCTGGCCGGCGCATCCCACGAACGATTTCTCGCCGAGGAAGACGCGGACCTGCTCCTCGAGCTGCCGGCGCAGGCCCGTGGGGAGCCTGCGGTAGTACGGAACCCGCCGGCCGAGGATCGCGCGCCACGCGGGCGGAAACGGCATGGCACGCAGTTGCGCCCTGCGCCGGCGGCGCAGATACGGCGGGGCGACGAGGACGGCGACGGCGGCGAGCGCCGCCGCGGCGATGAGGATGAGGGTCATCGAGCCTCAGGTTGTTGCGTGGGCCGGCCATTTCAAGCGGGGGCGGGGGCCTTCGATGAGGCGCGTGCCCACGCGCACGATCGAATCGATGACCCGAACCAGCTCCTGGCTCGGCAGACAGCCCCTGGGCCTTACCTTTGGTAACCTTCGTCCTCCCGTTTCGCCCACGACCATGAAGGAACACCGATGAAGCTCTACTACGCCCCCGGCGCCTGCTCGCTCTCCCCGCACATCGTCGCCCGCGAGGCGGGCATCGACCTCGCGCTCGAGAAGGTCGACACCAAGTCGCACACCTTCAACGGCGGCTCCGACTATTACGGGGTGAACCCCAAGGGCTACGTGCCGGCGCTCGAAATCTCGGCGGGCGACGTGCTCACAGAGGGGCCGGCCATCGTGCAATACCTCGCCGACCAGAAGCCCGCCTCGGGCCTGGTGCCCGCGGCCGGCACTCCCGAGCGCTACCGCATGCAGGAAATGCTGGGCTACATCAATTCCGAGATCCACAAGGCGTACAGCCCGCTTTTCAGCTCGACCACGCCGCAGCAGACCGTCGATGACCGCAAGGCCTACCTCGCCAAGCGCTACAAGCTCATCGACGAGAAGCTCGCGGGCAAGCAGTACCTCTTCGGCGACAAGTTCACCGCGGCGGACGCGTACCTCTTCACGGTCACGCGCTGGGCGCACCACGTGAAGCTCGATCTTTCCGCTTTCCCGAACCTTGTAGCCTTCCAGGATCGCGTGGCGAAGCGTCCCGCGGTGCAGGCGGCGCTGAAGGAGGAAAGCCTCGTCAAGTGACGGGCTTTCCCCGAGGCTAGTGCACGGCCACCTGGTCGTGGCGCCCGCCGGGGCGTGAGATTCCGGCGATCGCCTCGCCGGCATGGTCGGCGTGCGAGTAGAGCGCGACATCGCCGAAGGAGACGATGCCCACGAGGCGCTTGTCGCGGTTCACGACCGGCAGCCTGCGAATCTGCTGCTCGGACATGTTCTGCGCGATCTCGACGATGTCCTCGTCGTCGTAGCAGTACAGGAGCTCGTGGCTCATGACCTCGCGCACCGCGGTGTCGGCGGAAAGGCGCCGTGCGACCGCGCGGATCGCGATGTCGCGGTCGGTGATCATGCCCACCAGGCGGTCGTCCTCGCCCACAGGCAGCGCCCCCGAATCGCAATCGGCCATCATGCGCGCGGCTTCGGCGATGCTCATGCGGGGGTTGGCGACGCAAACGTTCCTTGTCATCACTTCGTTCACTTTCATGGCGCGTCCTCTACGGTTTGTCGCTGGAGATCGGCGGATGCGTGGCTCGCGGGCCAGGGGGCCGCATGCCGCACGCCCGCCGGGAAGTTCGACGCCGCAATGCGAGGCCGGTTCGTGGAGATTCAGTGCAGCGAGGCGCGCGCCTGGATCGAGTTGGCGCGCGCGTCGAGCTCGCGCCAGAGCGTCTCGGGGCGCCGCGAGAAGACGAGGTCGGGATCGCCCGCGAGGCGGTGCCAGTCCCCGCGCGTCATCTCCGACTTGAGCTGAGCGGGCATCCAGCCCGCGGAGCCGGCGTAGATCCTGAGGCCCTCGGTCGGCTTGGCGCGGCCGAGGAGCTCGCGCAGCAATGCTCCGCTCTCGCTCAGGTACAGGCCGTGCATCACCTGGACCGAGTCGCGCGGCTGGGTGTCGGCACGCAACAGGAACACGATCTGCCCCACCCCGACCGGTCCGCCGAACCAGATCGTGTCGGGGAGCGACGCGAGCTTGTCCAGGTCGGGAAAGAGCGACGACACCGGCACGTTGGTGGGGCGGTTCACGATGAGGCCCGCGGTGCCCGCGTCCTCGGAGTGGGTCACCAGGATGACCGAATCGGAGAAGTTCGGATCGGGCAGGTCGGCTCGCGCGACGAGCATCTCGCCCCGCTCGGCCGCCAGGTCACGGGCGCCGGCCGCGGCGGCGAACGCGAGCGCGATCGCCGCGAGGCACACGCTGAATCGAGCCATTGGCGCTCCTTGTCCCATCGCTCTTTCCCATCATAGTGAATCCCCCTGAACTCGTCGCGTGCCGCGCACTCCCATGCGTGACTGCGAAAGGCATGGAAATGCACATCGGCGCCTTCACCGAGCTCCTGCTGCTCTTCTGGGCGGCGTGGTTCGCCATCGTCTTCCTCACCAACGTCTTCAGCGCGCTGAAGGCCGCGGGCCGCCTGGGGCCGGAGTGGAAGTTCGCCTCGAAGAACTACGAGTCGGTGGCGAAGGCCGTGTCGCTCTACTCCGCGCCGGCGTGGGTTCCGCGAACGCTTTTCGCGGGAGTGCTCGCCTGGCAGCTCGCCGCCGCGTGCCTTTACGCCGCGGCGCTCGTCGCCTGCCTCGCGTCCGCCTCGATTCCAATGGGCTTCGTGAACCTTGCGTTCGCGGCCGGCGCGGGCCTGTGCGCCGCGTTCATGATCGCCGACGAGATCACCATCAAGTACGCCTACGAGCAGGCCCATGAGCTCCTTCTCATCGCGCAGCTCGCGAGCCTTGCGGTCGTCCACGCGCTCCGGGCCTAGCGAATCCCGGCATAATCCGTCGCGTGAACAAGGGGCGACTGGAGGCTTTCAGCGACGGGGTGATCGCCGTGATCATCACCATCATGGTGCTCGACATGAAGGTGCCCCATGGCACCGACGTCGAGTCGCTGGCGCCCCTGGTCCCGGTCTTCCTCGCCTACGTGTTGAGCTACGTCTACGTCGGCATCTACTGGAACAACCACCACCACATGCTGCACGCGGTGCAGAAGGTGAACGGCTCGATCCTCTGGGCCAACCTGCACCTGCTCTTCTGGCTCTCGCTGGTCCCCTTCGTGACCGGCTGGGTGAGCGAGAACCACTTCGCTCCCGTGCCCGTCGCCCTGTACGGCGGGGTGCTGCTCATGGCCGGAATCGCCTACTATCTCCTCGCGCATTGCCTGACCGCCGTGCACGGGAGCGATTCCCCGCTGGCACGCTTGCTGGGCACCGACGTGAAGGGAAGGATCTCCGTTGCCATCTACGCCGTGGCGATCCCGCTCGCGTTCGTGCGCTGGTGGATCGCGTTCGCGCTCTACGTGGTGGTGGCCATGATGTGGTTCGTGCCCGACCGCCGCTTCGAGAAAGGATGAACGAAATGAAGGCTCTCATCGCGCTCCTCGCCCTCTGCCTCGCCGCGCCACTCGCCGGATGCGCCTCGTCGGCGCACTCCTCGGAGCGCGAGTGGGCCGCGGCCGAGTGCGGGCAGATCATCGACGGCGAGGCGCGCAAGAAATGCATGGAACGCGTCGACTCGGACTACGGACGCGTACGCTAGCACCGGTTTTCACTGCCAGGAGGCAAAGATGACACGACGCATTCTCGCCGCGCTCGCCGCGGCTGCCCTGCTGCTGGCCTTTCCGGCGGCCGCCGCCGGCGCACCGGGCGCCAAGCCGAAGATCGGCATCATCGGCTCCGGGCGGATCGGGGGCACGCTGGGAGAGCTGTGGGCGAAGGAGGGCTACGAGGTGATGTTCTCCTCGCTCGACCTCGAGCACGACAAGCAGCTCGCAGCGAAGACCGGCGGCAAGGCGGGCACCCCCGCCCAGGCGGCGGCCTTCGGCGACGTGCTGCTCGTGTCGGTGCCGTATCCGGCCCTCGCGCAGATCGGGCGCGACTATGCCGGGTCGATCAAGGGAAAGGTCGTGCTCGATACGTCCAACCCGATCCAGGCCCGCGATGGCGACATGGCGATCGCCGCGCGCGAGAAGGGCACGGGCGTCGCCTCCGCCGAGCTGCTTCCGGGAGTGCGCCTGGTGCGCGCGTTCAACTCCGTGGGCTATTCGAAGCTGCAAAGCGAGAACCATCGCGCGGGCGATCGCGTGGCGATCCCCCTCGCGGGCGACGACAAGGGCGCGCTCGAGGTCGCCTCCAGGCTCGTGAGCGACGCGGGCTTCGAGCCCGTGGTGGTCGGAGGACTGGCCACGGCCAAGCGCTTCGACGTCGGAAGCCCCGGGTTCGGCAAGGCGATGACGGCAACGGAGCTGCGCTCCACGCTCGGCGCCGCGCAGTGACGCTCGGGCAGGGCGAGCGCCGCGCGGTCGCGTGGTCGTTCGCCTATTTCTTCTGCCTGCTCGCGTCGTACTACGTCCTGCGTCCCCTGCGGGACGAGATGGGCATCGCCGGCGGGGTGGGGAACCTGCCGTGGCTCTTCACGGCGACTTTCGTGGTGATGCTCGTGGCCGTGCCCGTCTTCGGCGCGCTCGTGGCCCGCCTCTCGCGCCGCGTTTTCATCCCCATCGTCTACCACTTCTTCGCGGCGAACATCGTCCTTTTCTGGCTCGCGCTGAATTCGGGCCTCGACAGGGCCATGGTCGCGCGTGTCTTCTTCGTCTGGATCAGCGTCTTCAACCTGTTCGCGGTGTCGGTCTTCTGGTCGTTCATGGCGGACGTCTTCACGAGCGAGCAGGGCAAGCGGCTCTTCGGCTTCATCGCCGCGGGCGGGTCGGCCGGCGCGCTCCTGGGCCCGCTCGTGACGGTGGCGATCGTGGGCGTGATCGGTCCGGCGAATCTCCTCGTCGTCGCGGCCGTGCTGCTCGAAGGCGCCGTCTTCTGCGCGCAGCGCCTGGAGTTCGCCGAACGCGCCGCGGCCTCGGGCGACCAGCGCGTGGGGGGCGGCTGGCTCGCGGGCCTCGCGATGGTCGTGCGCTCGCCCTACCTCGCCGGCATTGCGGCGTGGGTGTTCTGCCTCTCGCTCGCGGGCACGTTCCTCTACCTCCAGCAGGCGGCGATCGTTTCGCACGCCTCCACGGACCCGGCGGTGCGCACGCGCATCTTCGCGACCATCGACTTGAGCGTCGGC
>DATBEA010000163.1:0-2197 GCA_036276215.1 Usitatibacter sp. | reverse complement strand
GCCTCCTTCTCGTTGGTGAAGTCCTGGGTCTCCAGCGCGTGGTTCTCTCGCACCAGCTCTTGCTCATCATGAAGAGGCTGTTGGCGAGCATCTCGAGCATCACGGGGTTCGGGACGGGCGTCGTGAGCTGCACGGTGTAGTCGTCGATCTTCTTGGGCTCGCCCACGGCGTTCCCGTACACGCGGAAGTTCGAGGTCTTGCCCTGCAGCCGCTTGATCGAGAACACCACGTCGTCGGCGGTGAAATCGCTGCCGTCATGGAACTTCACGCCCTTCCTCAGGTTGAAGATCCACTCGGTAGGCGAGGTCTGCTTCCAGCTCGTGGCGAGCGCGGGGAGGATCTCGAGCTTCTTGCCGCGCTCGACCAGGCTCTCGTAGACCTGGCCGTTGATCGAGTTGGTGAGCAGCTCGTTCTGCCCCATCGGATCGGCAGTGAGGTAGTCGCCCTGGCTCGACCAGCGCAGCGTCTTCGCTTCGGCGAGGGGAGAAGCGAGCGCGGCCGCGAAGAGTGCGGCGGCCATTGCGATGCGGATGAAGGCGCGGCGTTCCATTGGGACCTCCCGGGTTTGAGCCGCCAATCATAGCTACAATCGAGCGCGCCGACATCTCCATGCAAAAATACTATCCCGCGGCCTTCGCCGCCGCGCTCGTGACCCTCGCGGCCGCGCGTGCCTGGACCTGCGACGACGCCTTCATCACTTTCCGCGTCGCCGAGCAGATCCTGGCAGGCCACGGGCCGGTCTTCAACCTTGGCGAGCGGGTGCAGGTCTTCACCCATCCGCTTTGGCTGTTCGTCCTTACACTGTGGCGCGCCACGGGTGCGTCATTCTTCCCCGGGGCCATGGCGCTTTCGATCGCGGTATTCGCCGCAGGAGTGGGCTTCCTCTGCGCCGCGTTCCGCGAGCGGCCGATGGCGCTCGCAATCGCATTGACGTCAATGTTCTTCTGCCGGCCGATCGTCGACTTCGCCAGCAGTGGACTCGAGACGCCGGCCACTTTCCTGCTCTTTGCGGCCTCGATTTGGGCGATCCGAACCTCGCGGCCGCGGCTCGCGCTGGCATTCCTCGCGCTCCTGCCGCTCAACCGGCTCGACCTGCTGCCATGGGCACTGCCCTACGCGTGGCTCGCCGCGGGCACGGGCTGGCGCCCGCGCCTGCGCGCCTTCGCGTGGCTCGTGTTACCCACGCTGGCGTGGATGGCGTTCGCTACCGTGTACTACGGATCGCCGTTGCCCAACACCGCGATCGCCAAGCTGGGCGCGGGGCGTGCGGATCGCATCGACCAGGGATTCGCATACGTCGTGGCGTCGCTCGCGAGCGACAGCGGCTCGCTCGCGCTTGCGTTTACCGCGCCCGCGATAGCTCTCGTGCAATGGCGCAGGCGTGCGCTGGCCGACGCCGACCTGCAGCTCGTCGGTGCGTGCGGCGCGACTTGCATGATCGCGATCGGCTACGCGGCCTGGGCCGGCGGGGATTTCATGCTGGGTCGCTTCGTCCTCACGGCGCTTTGGCCGCTCGCAGTGATGCTGGCCACGGCGCTGCCTTCGCCGGCGCAACCCGCCTCGCAGCGCCTCGCTGCGGCCGCCGCGACGCTCGCCACATTAGGCGCCATGCTTGTGGTCACGGGGCAATCGACCACACAGCTGTGGATCGACCTCCAGGATCCCTCGTACCTGCGCGCAGTCGGGTTCGTGGGCGCGACCGACGAGCGGCGCGTCTATATCCCGATGCTGGGCGCGTTCGCGCCCCATCGGGCCGTGCTCAAGCGCGAGACGACACCCGCCACCAAGGATGTCCGTGTGACCGCGATGCTCGGCGGAAACGGCTACCAAGCCCCGCTCGCGCAGCCCTTCAGCGACGTCTATGCCCTTGCCGACCCATTCCTCGCCCGCGTGAAACCGCTCCCGCACGGACGCCCGGGCCACGAGTTCCGTCCCCAGCCGCAGGGCTGGACCGAATGGCGCGACCCCTCACATCGATTCGGCGACGAGCGGCTCGATGCCCTCGCCTCCGACCTTCGCGCGGCGCACCTTTCACCTGATCTCTGGAGCGTCGATCGCTGGCGCGCGATCGCGAGATTGATGGTATTCGGGCAGATCGATCCCCATGCCATGTTCGTGAGCGCGGGCGGCGACCACTACCGGATCGTGGCCGACGTGACCAAGCTCTTCCGGCCCTGGCCTTCGCAGCGCTACGTCG